>CALEZK010000399.1 GCA_937928585.1 uncultured bacterium
CGAAAGCACGATCGTGAGTTTCGTGCGATTCGGCGTACCGACGTACAGCTGACGCTTCATGGGGGTGAAGGCCACGAACTCGCCCCGCTTGTCGCGGGTATAGATGTCCATTTCCATTTCACGAAGAACGGCCTTCGTATCTTGCCAAGTTTCTTCGAGCGGCTTGCCAACGGTGATGGAGTCCTCCATCGTGAAGCCGGTGGTGTCCTTAGCCGCGCGCGCACAACCCGGCAACACGGCCGCGATGAGGAACAATACGGTAATGCCTTGTACGAAGAGAGCGAAACGCTTCATGGTGGACCCACCCTTTTTCAATGGCGCGATTCTAACACACCCGCCGGATTCGAGCAAGGCGGCGCCGCGTAAGTCATGTGACTTCATCGTTCGCCGGTTTATTCAACCCGTCGAGCCGGGCCTTGAACTCCGCTTCCTTACCCCGGTCAACGGGATGGTAGTAGGCACCGCGCGCCACGCCGTAGTGTTGCGCGACATAGCCATCGGGTTCGTCATGCGGATACGCATACCCGACGCCCCTCCCGAGTCGTCGCGCGCCGGGGTAATGTCCGTCTTGAAGATGTTTCGGCACGGGGACCGTCTTGCCTTCGCGCACGTCCTCCTGCGCTTTCATGATGCCTGCATAGGCGGCGTTGCTTTTCGGCGCGCATGCGACGTACGTCGCCGCCTGCGCGAGGATAATCTGAGCCTCTGGCATGCCGATGAACTCGCAGGCCTGCCATGCCGCGGTCGCCACAACCAGCGCCATTGGATCCGCGTTTCCGACATCCTCCGACGCGGCAATGCAGATGCGCCGCGCCACGAAGCGCGGGTTCTCGCCCGCGTGCAGCATGCGCGCCATCCAGTACAACGCCGAATCCGGATCGGTCCCGCGCATGCTTTTGATAAACGCGGAAGCGGCATCGTAATGTTCATCCCCCCCGCCGTCGTAATGAATCAATTTGCGTTGAATCGATTCCTCCGCGACACTCCGCGTGATGTGTACAGTGCCGTTTTCCGGGGGCGTAGTGAGCACTGCGATTTCTAGTGCATTCAGCGACCGCCTTGCGTCGCCTTCCGCATATCGCGCGATGTGAAGCAGGGCATCGTCATCCGCGTGAATGGTCAGGTCTTCCCAACCGCGCTCGGGATGCACGAGCGCGCGTTGCATCAGGGTCATAAGGTGTTCCTCGGTGTGCGGTTGCAACTCGAAGATTTGCGAGCGGGAAAGCAGTGGCGCCACCACCGAGAAAAACGGGTTCTCCGTCGTCGCGCCGATTAGGATGATGTTCCCGTTCTCGACATCCGGCAATAGCGCGTCCTGTTGGGCGCGATTGAATCGGTGTATCTCGTCAACGAATACGATCGTTTTGCGCCCGTCCTGAACGCGGCGCGCTTTTGCCGCATCGATGAGTGCGCGCAGCTCTTTAACGCCCGAAGTTACCGCGTTCAGATTATCGAACGCCGACTGGGTGCGCATGGCAATCACGCGCGCCAGCGCGGTTTTGCCACAGCCCGGCGGCCCGTAGAGGATGAGCGACGTTATCCGGTCCGCTTCGATCGCGCGGCGCAACATTTTGCCCGGTGCCAGAATATGTTCTTGTCCCACGATGTCGTCAATTCCGCGGGGAGCAACGCGGCGGGCAAGCGGGGCCTCTTTCTTAAGGCGATTTGCGGCAGCATGTGTAAAGAGATCGTCAGGCATGGAAGCATCGTACTAGATTTGAACATTGGCGCGCACTGTGCATGCAAGAGTAGCCGACGGACAAGACACCTCTGTCGAGCAGTAGGGTATTGCTGCGTGCGCAAACGCTATGCGCGCTGGATAGCGCCCCGCACCATGACAAATTCGGAGAGGTTGTGGAGTGTAAGCATGCCGATCAATCCCCCGTTGTCGATCACCGGGAACGTCGGAGTCGGGCTTGCCTGCAACTTGGGCATCACATGTTCCAGCGGCTCGTCGGGACCACAAGTTTCGAACTCATGGGTCATGGCATCGCCGATGCGGCCTTGCGGACCATGCTCGGTGAGCGCCTTAATGAGCCCCGCGTATGTCAGTATGCCAACGACGCGCCCGGTGTCGTCGACCACCAGAAAGTCCTGTTGGAAACCGGTGACAATATCCTCGACCGCTGCGGAAAGCGTATCCATGGGCGAGAGCGCGCGGAACCTCGTAATCATTGCCTGGCGTACGCGCGCATCGCCAAGCGCGGACTTCACCTGTGCGAAGTTCGCTTCGCTTTCCGCGCCAAGCCAGACAAACAATGCGATAAACAGCAACATGAAGTTGCCCATGAGCCCGAAAAACACAAACACGAGCGCCATCGCCTGGCCGATGTTTGCGGCGATGCGCGTTGCACGGGCGTGCGGAAGGCGCATCGCCAAGATAGCGCGCAACACGCGGCCGCCGTCCATCGGGAACGCCGGAAGCATGTTGAAAAGCACCAGAAAGACATTCACGGTATAAAAACGATCCAAAAGCGAGCTATCCGCGGTCATGTCTCTGGGAATGATATCGAACGTGCCAGTGGCAAACATGACCGCAAGCGCCCCAATTGCGAGCACGACATTGACTGCCGGGCCAGCCAAGGCCACCCAGAATTCCTGCCACGGCTTGTCGGGCATGCGTTCAAGCTGCGCCACGCCGCCGATGGGCAGGAGCGTAATGTCCTTCGTTTCGATGCCGAATCGCCGGGCCATGAGCGAATGGCCAAGTTCATGAAGCAGAACAATTCCGAACAGGACAGAGATCGACAGTACGCCAGTGATGAACTGCCATAGGCTGCCGTTGGATTGGAGGTGCCCCGTGCCAATCCATGCGAGCAGAATTAGAAAGGTCCAGTGAATGTAAACTGAAATACCGAACAGGGAACCGGCACGAAAAGACCACTTCACGCACGCCTCTCCTTCATCAAAGATTCCGTACAAACACTCGCAGCATGATCTTCATGAACAGTATACCGAAAGAGAATATGCCGGGAGGAATCCCGTAGCTTCCCGAGACGCCCTCGGTTCAAAAATAAACGAGGCGGCGATTGCTCGCCGCCTCGGTGGAATCGATTCTGTAGACTGCGTCTACAACGCCCAAGCTTCATCTTCGCGTTCAACGACTTTGCGCTGCTCTTTGATGAAGTGCTTGGGGTCATCAATCGGCGCGCCTTGGATAGGCGTTGCTTCGGCAGTACCGAAGAGGTCGGCGTAGTCGCCGTGGAACCCGTCGCAGATGCGGCGTGCTGCGCACTTCTCGCAGGCTTCATGGTAGCGGTAACCTGCGTCGTACTTCGCGCGGATCATCGCTTCTTCACGGTACATTTCTTCATTGCCGCGGACGGCTTGTTCGATGCGCGCGACCACGTGCTGCGCGCCGAACACAAATCGCGCGACGGTAGGTCGGTCCACCGCGAAATCGCGCATTTTGTGGGCCATACCCATGATTTGGCGGTCGCGCATGCCGATGCGGAAGGCAGGAACCAGCCCGCCTTCCTTCATGCGCTGCGGCTGAAGGCCGGTCCACATCCAGCTTTGATAATCCCACTCGTGGTGGTCGTAGGAAAGCTGTTGGAAGTTGTAGAAGTTTTTCTTGTGACGATCCTCGGCCATGCAGATTGGAAGATAACGAACATTGCATTCGATGTCCGCCTCCTCCAGCATGTCCATCGCCTGGGTAAGGTACGGTTTGATGTCCGTGTACTTCGCGACGTTATCGTGCGTGCGGATGCCTGTTTCCTGATCTTCAAAGGGATTGAACGCAAGGTAGTTCACGGCATTCGCGCCATAGTCGATTGCTTTCTGTGCGATCTGCGGGAGAATCGGCACGACCGGCTTCGACATGGTGCAGTTGAATCGGAACGGGATTCCGATTTCCTGCATGCGGCCAATCGCCGTCGTGATCTTCTCGTACGCGCCCTTCTTGCACACGACTTCGTCGTGGATATCGCCGATGCCGTGGAGGCTGCATAGAAAATCGCGTACGCCGGCGTCGCGGAACTTTTCGAGGTTACCCGGCTTCGCCAGGTGAAGGCCGTTCGTAATCAAAGTCGGGTACAGACCAATATCGTGACAATGACGGATAAGCTCGAGAATGTGCGGGTAGATGGTCGGCTCGCCGCCCTGAATGTCGATAGACGTGCAGCCATAAAACTCGCGCAAGATGGTGCACATATCCTTCGCCTTCTGGATATCCATGAAGGGGTGTTCGGGGTGGTGCGCGTCGTCAATTCGATTGAGGAAGTAGCAGAAGTAGCAACGAAGGTTGCAGGTCTGGCCCAACCACATCACTGCACGCTTCGTGAGTACGCGTTTCTGAGTCTTTTCAAGACCAAGATTCTTCCAGTTACCACCGTTGAAAGTGGCCGGACGGGCCTCAGGCGTCGCATCAGCGGTGGCTGGCGTCCCGACGGTTGCTGTTTCCGGCGTCATGAATACCTCTCCCGTAGTTGCAGCATAGGGCACTCCCAATTATACCCTGAAGCGGCAAAACCGTGTCTAACCAAGCTGTTGCGGCGTCCGAGCCGAATCTCAATCACCCACGCGACTTAAGAAGCCTCTATGCGAATCACTCCCTGAAAATACAGGTGGCGACCCGCTTCAAACCGAAGTTTGCCAGCTTCCGGCGTGCGCAAGGCCTGCAAAACGCGGGCACTCTCGCCAAAACCGGTATTCACGGCAGTCATTCGGCATGGAACTTCCGTTGCGGTGGACCTGAGGATAACAGAAGGATAAGCACTTGACAAGGCCTTCGCGGTAGTCCCCAGGGCGTAGTCCCGGTTGGCGTGATGCCAGTCTTCGAGGCCCTGCTCAAAGTCGGGGAAAGCACCGGATTCGTGGTCAGTCTGCCACCGGTCAAATTCGGGCCGCAGACCTATCGAGGTGTGATATTCCTGGACGTCAATACCCTCGACAGCTTCCAGCCAAATGCTGACATGCACCGCGCCATCACGCAGGTCGAACTCCCAGTGCTGGGCAAAGGGAAATCGGCGTGACCGCCCCGATATGCGAAGCACGGACCCACTGATTTGTACCGGCGCCCAATGCAGGTTCTGACTGTCGTTCCATACGTTATGGATTAGCATGGACGTATATATGCCAACGGCCTTTGTCAGTTCCGTATCGCGCCAAAACAAACGTGCAGAGCCATTGGCAGCCTGGAGGCGAATATCGCCGTCTCGCACCGTGCGGCCTCGCCGGTATTCATCCCGTGAGGCAAGGGCGACGTCGATATCACTGGAAAGTTCCATCTCCACCGTGAACAATTCGTAATTGCCCGGCGCAAGAGTCTTTTCGGGTCCCACCTGGTCGGTGACAATCTGGAGCACACGGCAGCCCATAACGTAGTCGGTGTTGGACCATTGCAGCCGAAACTGCTTCAACGGGCTTAACACGTGGACGACGAATGGCGGTGGGCCATCGGGCTCGTCAGTGTATGCGGCAGCATTGCGCACTTCCGCCGATGCGGGAAGGATTTCCATGAAATTGTGATGTTCAGGCAGGATCTCGGGGAAAGTACCCGTCTCATCCCGATAGACCCATCGTTTGTAACCGTTCGAGAGAAAGAGATTGACGTCAATTCCATCCAGCGGCACAGGCCGCACGCATTCAATCTCGCATGTCCACGTTAACTTATTGCCGTTGGTTTGCACGCGCCACGTGTGCGTCAACGGTAGTCGTGGCATAGACCCTACCGCGACGCAGGCGTTATCAGCGCGGGCGACGACGTTCCAATCCGCGGCGGTAGAATTGTGGACGCTTCCGAGGCTGCGAATGTGCACTTGGAAGCCAGAAGGGGCGCTGACTTCACGCTCGTTGTAGTAGGTTGAGAGGCGCCCATGGCTCACAATTGCTTCGATTGGACCCGAGGAAATCGTGTGGATTCCGTTCTTCCGCCCGATCTGACGCAAGTAGTAATCAATGGTCTCCTGAGTGGATCCGCGTTCGATCATGCGTCCTTGGCTAAGCAGAATCACGCGGTCGCACAGCGCATTGACGATGCTGAGATCATGGGAAACGAAAAGTATGGTCTTGCCCTGTTCACGCAATTGGCCAATGCGCTCACGGCAGCGGCGCTGAAATTCCTCATCGCCGACTGACAGGACTTCATCGACGAGAAAGATGTCGGGGTTGGCGTGCACGGCGACGGCAAATCCCAGCCTGACAAACATACCGCTGGAATAGGTATCGACCGGGCTGTCGATGAATTCCTCTATGCCGGAAAAAGCGACGATGTCGTTGAACACTCGGTCAATGTCAGCACGGGTCATACCCAGAATGCGGCCGTTGAGGTATACGTTTTCACGGCCGGTTAGCAAGGGGTGAAAGCCCGCACCCAGTTCGAGCAAGGAGGCAACACGCCCGCGAATGGTCACACGGCCCTTCGTCGGCGCGGTGACTCCGGCGAGCATTTTCAATAGCGTGCTTTTGCCCGAACCGTTTGCGCCGATCAAGCCGACGGCCTCTCCCGCGTCGATAGTGAAAGTTATATCGCGGAGCACTTCGAACGCAGTTTGCCTGCGTCCACTCAGGAGATCGCCGAGCCCGCCACGGCCAAGCAGCATTCCCGCGCCGCGGCGTGTGGTGAAAGATTTCGAAACGTTTTCAAGTTCAATGAGGCGCATGGGTATGTGAGGCGGATTATAGCAAGCACGTGAGCGGAAACGGATTTTGAAATTCTTCGTCGCTGCCAAGTGCGCAATCCCGTGTGAGGTGTAGCGCTTTGCAGGAAGCCTATTGGTCGAGCGAATCTCGGCACGGTCTCAGCGGATTCGCTGGCGTGAATGAACGCAATTTGACGAAAGGTTACAGTAGTTCTCTCAAAGTCTTCGGCGCCGACTCCGGCCATGGGGGTGAGGCACCTATCACCGAAGTCACTGCCGTTTGACGGACGCTCAAAGCAGCGCGATTAGCGAGCCGCCGCGTTACCACGCTTTTCCCGGGGCAAGGTGTCGATAGTTTGCTTGAGCCGCAAGAGGGCCTGCTCGATTTGCGGGTGACGGGACAGACGCGTCTCCTTGACAATGTAACGTCGGCGGCGACGAGAATTGTCATAGGCGTCGAGATCGAAGAGAAACGCGTTGCTCATGGCGATAGACTCCTGATGTTTTGACTGATATTATATTCAGTATTTTATAGCATGGAATCAAGTTGCGTCAAGTAATTTGTTGACAGAACTGGGTCTGCCGTTGACAGAGGGGTGATCGTACTATATAATGACGCCATGTCTGGACATGCCACAAAATATAGTACGAGCACGCCATTCGATTTCGTTCACGAACCGGAAATGGACCCGGTTGCAACCGGATCGGCCCGCAAAAACCTCCGAATCGGAGAACTCCTCGTCAATTCCGGCGTCATTTCGGGTAAACAACTCGACGAGGCACTTTCTGCCCAGATGCGTCACGGAGGCAAGCTGGCGAAGACCCTGATTGGGCTGGGCTACCTGGACATGCAGACGTTCATTCGGGTGGTGGCGCGCGAAGCCGGCGTCGGCATCATCGATCTCCTGAACTACGATGTGAAAGACGAGTGCATCGAGCTCGTTCCCCGTGATATGGCTGTTCGACACGAAATGTTGCCCGTGGAGAAACTGGGCCACATGCTGACAGTGGCGATGGTCTATCCGCTGAACACGAAGGCGCTTTATGAAGTCGAGAACCTGACCGGCTTGAAGGCGCGTCCGGTGATGTGTACGCCGGAGGCACTCTGGTACACGATCAAGCGGCATTATCCGCAGGTAGTGGAGAAACCGGAGCCAACACCCGGCGACGAAGACAACCTGTTGTGGCTGGAGCGGCAGTTTCTCACCGCGAGCGTAGTCGGTCTGATTCGGCGTACCGAATCGCTTGGCAGGCTCTCTGGCACGTTGGAAACCCTGCGCGATACATTGCGCGATCCACAGGCTACACCACGCAGCCTCGTAGAGATTCTCGGAAGCGACCCTGCGCTGACGGCGCGCATTCTTGCCACGGCAAATGCCGAGGCCTTTGGTTTTCAAGGTCGCGTCGATACGCTCGATCTCGCTGTGCGCCTGATTGGCCCAAGGGAATCCTATCGGATCGCCGAAACGGCCGAAATGTGGGTAGAAGACTTGAGCGATGGATTTAACCTCGCGCAGTATCGTGAAGACGCCATGTTCACCGCGCGCGCGACCGAGCGCATCATGGAAGCGATGGGGCACGGCCACGTTGCCGCAAGCGGTACCGCGGGGCTGCTCTGCGACATTGGCAGGCTTGCGCTGGCAATCGTTGCGCCGAACCACTATCGAAAAGTGGATCCGGAACTGAAAGGCATCGAACTCATTGCCGCCGAACAAAAATACCTGGGCATCAGCCACCCAGAAGCGGGGTATATGCTGACGCAGCGGTGGGGACTGCCCGCTGACATCACGGAAGCCATCCTGTTTCATCACGAGCCTAAGCGCGCCACCCGCGCCCGCGAACTTGCCGCCGCCGTCGGCACCGCGCATCGCCTTGCGGATCTATCGGGCGCAACTATTGACGACGGGCGCTCGACATTCCGCGAGTGCTTGGACCTTCTGCAATCCGCGAACCTCGAATTCAGCGCCTGCGTGCGCGTCATTTCCGAACTCAGCCACCTGCGCGGCTAACGGAATCGCAGTCACTTCCGCGGTTTTGTAACGAACGATTCCAGTCGCGCGAGCGCATTGTCCCATTCCGTAGACACGCGATCGAGATAGGCCCGTGCATCCTCGATCGGTTTGCGATCGAGCACATAGAGGCTTTCCCGCCCGGCGCGCTTGCTGTGAACGATACCGGCATCCTCCAACACGCGAAGGTGCTTCGTGATGGCCTGCCGCGTAATTCGCGAACCTTCTGCCAATTGAGTGATCGAGCGCGGCGGTCCTGCGCGAAGTTTCGTCACAAGTGTCAACCGCGTTTCGTCGCCAAGCGCGGCCAACACCGTCGCTTGTGCTCTGGTTTGCCTCGCAAGATTAGGCCGCATTTTCTAGAAAAACCCTGATGTTCTCTGTCTGAATGCTCCACCCGCCATCGTTGTCGCGGAAAGCTTTGTCGCGGCGATCCGCGGGTATGTTCTCGAAGCCCGACTCGGTCACGGTGAGCTTGGTGCCGTTGGGAGTTGGTTCGAGCGTGAACTCGACGAGGGTGCAGGGCGCATTCGTGTTGTCGTCATTGGGATCCTCGGAGGGATGCGACCAGGTGAAGGCAAAGTACCGTTCGGGTTCCATTTTCTGCACGACGGCTTCCCACTTTAGATGCTCGTAGCCGGGATAGGTCATGTGCCCGGTGGAAGCCGCGCCGACCACAAACGGCTCGTCGATTTTCGCGCGAAACCATTCTCCAAACTGCCGATAATCGGTCAACGCTTCCCACACGCGGGAAACCGGGGCCTTCAGTTCGATTTGCTTTACGATACGGTCATTCATGGCATGCAATCTCTGGGTCGCATGATAGTGCGCAGAGGCAAGAAAATGCAACTGATTTGTTGCACTTTGGATTTCAGGTTTCCTGGTCCATCCGCGTGACGATAGCTGCTATCGTCAGCAAAACAGGCCTGATTTCAGGTCTGATCGTGGGTCAAGGGGTGAATAACGATTTGGACATCGGCGGCGAGTTTGCGGACTTCGCCTTTTTTGCGGCTGAGGGCAAGGAGCTCAAAGAGGCAAGAGTCGACTCGGCGTTTGAGTTCCGGTTCGGACCAGTTTTGATTGGCGGCTTCAATTTCGTAGAAGCTGCGTTCGTCAGGGTCCTCGATGCTCATGAGCAGAACGTAATGGGACCAACTCAACCCAAAAAAGCAGCCCGATGTAACAGACAATGTCTGACCAATTCGGCCCCGATTTCCTAAGAAGAACTGGCGCAACAACTTAAGATTTGATACGAGAGAAGCCTTTTCCGAACTCGGCGGAGAGCTCCAGTGACAACTCCTTGAGCAGTTCGATTCCGTATTCCGCGCGGACTCGATAAGGCCGCGAACTTCGGCAATGAGCGGGCCTAGACCATCGCGCTTTGTCCTTGCGGGGGTGGTTCGCTTTAGTGTTGCGGTTTTCTTTTATCTTTGGTGAATATCGCTCCTCATAGAGAGAACGCCACATAGGCGTCGCCGGTTTCGGTGCCGAGTTTACCGCCGCCGGTGGCGGGGATTACGATGTATTGTTTTCCAGCGGCTTCGTAGATGGTGGGTGGGGCGTAGCCGCCGTAGGGAAGATCGTGTTCCCAGAGTACTGCGCCGTTCGTGGCGTCGAATGCGCGTATTTTCAAATCGGCTGCCCCCGCGCAGAAAATGATGCCACTCGCGGTGATAGAAGGCCCACCGAAGTTTTCCGCGCCGGTGTCTTCATCGCCCCAGAATGCAAGGTCGGGATAGATGCCAAGTGGCACTTGCCAATCGAGTCTGCCGGAGGCAAGGTCAATGCAATTCAGTGTGCCGTATGGCGGCTTGCAGCCGGGATAACCCTCATCGTCGACAAGGCGAGGATAGCCATTGTGCGTGTAGCGCGGCATACCGTCGCTCGATGCGGGTCGCACGGCGTCGGCGGGAATGTCGCGCAGAAAGATGTAGTCGAGTAGGGCGGATTTTTCCTCCGCCGTGAGTTGCGGCGCGGCAGGCATGATATTGCGGCCTGTCTGAAGCAGTGCGAGCACTTGTTCGTCGTTTAGACGTCGAGACAATCCTTGTAACGGCGGATTGGAGCCGACGCCGCGTCGATCGGTGCCATGACATTTCATGCAGTTCGCTTCGTATACCAAGCGCCCTTTGGTGGGTGGTGCATTGGGATCAACGGAGACTTCGTCAGGACGAAACAACGTCACGATCCACGGCACGTGGTTGCTCGACACGTACAGTTTTCCCGTGTGGGGATCGAAGCACCCACCAGTCCATTCCGCGCCGCCGTGAAAACCGTAAAGTGCGACCGGTTTATCCTCGATCATTGGCTGGAACCAACCGTAGGTAGCATTGGCAAGCTGTTTCGTAACATGTAGTGTTGCGGCCTCAGTGCGATCAGTGATGTCGTTGGCAGTGAAGACCTGCCGTGAAAAAGGTTGTGGAAGTTCGATGTCCGGTTGATAAGGCCATGTGCGTTCGCCCGGCACGGTGGACACCGGCGCGCGTCGCAACCGAATGGGGAACAGGCTTTTTCCAGTCACACGGTCCAGCACGAAGGTGTTTCCGATTTTTGTTACCTGCGCTACGGCGTCTACTTTGCGCCCTTGCCAATCGATCGTTACGAGAATCGGCGGCGCAGGGATATCGAGATCCCATATGTCGTGCCGCACTTCCTGAAAATGCCATACGCGTTCGCCGGTTAGCGCGTTAATTGCAAGCACGCAATTCGCATAAAGATTCTGGCCCGTGTGCGTGTTACCGGCAAAGTCCGGTTTAGGCGAACCGAGGGAGACGTATACGATGCCGCGCTGATTATCGATCGCAATGCCACTCCAGCAATTCGCGCCCTTCTCCGGCTCGGTCCAGGTGTCACGCGCATACTCGCCGTCCTGCGGTATCGTATTAAATGTCCAAAGGTGCTTGCCGGTAACCACGTCATAGCCGACCACGCCACCGGCATATGGCGCGACTACAAGAACGTTCTGATAAATGGCGCATGCAACGCGGACTTCGCCGGTCACGACTTTGCCGTGTTCGCCGAAGTCCGCGCTGGGTTTGCCCGACTTTGGGTCTAAGGCCCAAAGGTGTTCGCCTGCATTGAAGTAGAGGCGTGGGGCGATAGCATCGGTGCCATTCCAGTACGTCAATCCGCGAAACGCCGGCTGACCTTCCGGCTTGAACCTCCAAATCTCCTCGCCGTTCGTTGCATCGACAGCCACAACATGCTGGCCCGAAGTCGGAGCGTACATTACGCCTTTCACAACAATCGGATTACATTGAACGTTGGCCGGACCGTCCCCAGATCGATATACCCAGGCTTGCCTGAGATGCCTGACATTTTCTCGCGTGATTTGCGTCAGCGAAGTAAACCGCGTGTTGTGATCGCCGCCGTGGGAGCGCGACCAACCTTCGTGCGTCGCTGAATCGCTGTCAGTTGCCGGCGTAAGGGAAGCAGGATCCGCGGCCGGTATTATCTGGTATTCAGCAAGCGCCGCGCGACGCACTGGATCTTCCACTTCAGCGCGACGATTAGGCAGCGTAGGGGATAGAGAATTGAAGTCCCAAAGCGCGAGGGTAGCATCGTCACGTTGCGCGGGTTCAGCAATTGGCGAGATGTCGTGAACTCCAGAAAGAACGTGCACGTCGTCGATTTCGCCATCGCAAAAGAAGCCACCTTCAACCAATCGGCCGATCGCAAAACCACCGGGATAAACGGGTGCGTTTTTGGATGCGATAGCCTGCTCTGCCGCGACTTCTCCGTCTACAAGGATTCGAATGCTGGCCGTGTCATACTGGACCATGACGTGGTGCCATGCGCCATCGCACAGGTTTACGGTTGTGCGCGTGTGATCAGGGTCGAGGCCCGGCGTGTATACGCTCAGCGTGCCAGTGCCGGCCTCAGTAAAAACTTCCCAGTGCGCGCCCGATGCTTTTGTATCGCTTGCCACAAGAATGTTGTAGCCTGTCGCGCTGTGCAGGCGCGTGCGGCACGCGATTGTAATGGGAGGCGTGCGAAACGCAGGATTTCCTTCCTCGACCACGCCGCCGCGCATGGCCAGGCCAAACGCATCCGACACACTCGGCACACCGAAAGCCGTCTTCGCGCTGCCGACGCGCAAAGGTGGGCGCGGACCGGACGGCGCCGCACCGTCCAATTGCGGGAGCAGCCATTCGAGTCCGTCTAGATTGTCGAGCAGTGTTTCCTCCGCGTCGTCCATGGTATGCCCTAGCACGCCAATGGGACCCGTGTATCCGCTGTCGCGAATGATGCGCAGTAACCCGAGGTCTAAATCGCCACTTCCCAATGGCATGATCTTCTGGCCCTTCGCTTCGCCATCTTTCGTCATGCCGTTTAGGTTCAGGCAGTAGAGGTGCGGCATCATTTTCTTGAGCAGGTCGGGAAAGCGATCGAGATGCGCGTGGCCGTGGTGCAGGTTATAGACAATGCCGACATTCTGAGCATTTAGCGCCTTGATGATCTCGATCTGGTTCTCAGGCTCGCCAAACCAGCCGCCGTGATTGTAGAGGCCGACCTTGCAGCCAATTGCCGCTGCGGCATCGACAATGGGGCGCAATGCGAGCACGGCAGCGTCGATGCGCTGGAGATGTTCCTCTGGCGTGCATTGCACATCGCCGAAACCCTGGGATACCCATAGTTCCGTTTTCACTTCATGGCGTTTCAGCGCGTCAAGTATCGCTTTCGCCTCATCATTAAGCGCGCCGGGAAACCAAAAAGCGCTCAACTGGATGTTCCAGCGCTTCAGCGTTTCAATCTCCTCGTCGAAAGTGGGTATATGCTCCGCGCGCCAATCGTACGCAAACTTGAAAATACCCATGCGGGCAAGCATTTCGGCGCGCGCCTCCGGACCTCTCTTCTTCGAATCAAACGGAACGATGCACCACGCAACAAGGTTGCTGCGGTCAAAGATGGATTGCGTCTTCACGATCTGCGGTGGAGGCGCTTGCGCGCTGGCGGAGATCGTCAATAAAGCTAACAGCACAGATGCGCGCGTTGCGCGAAAGAAAGTGTTGAAAATCATCGTAATCGTGTCCTTCGTAGCCGCGGTAGGTAGGCGAATCTAGCAGAACCGGGGATTTGATTCACTTTCAATACGCTGGAATGGAGGGTCGCCGCCAAAGCACAGTTGATTGCTTCGCGAATGCGGTCAAAAAACTAAACGGCATAATTACGCAAACTCTCAACACAATTTTTTGCGGGACTAGTTTAGTTTTGCGAGTCCCAACAACTGTTCGTTGAGGAAGTCCAGTGTTAGCCGTTCGAGTGATTTGCCGCGAAGGGTGTAATTCCACGCAGCGTGGCCGAAATCCTCGGCTGCGTAAAACTCATGTGGCACGCCCTGGAGTTCGAGGAAGAAGTGCAGGCGTTCCGCCGCGGCAAAGGGTGTGAGAATAATATCGTCTTCCTCGCCGTGCAGAATCATGGTCGGCGGATCATCGGGTGAGATGTCGGACAGCACGTGATCGGCATTGCCCCACAGGTGCACATAAGCCTGAACGCGCGGTGAGGCGTTTGGTGCATTCTCGTTCGGGATGGGAAACGCTTCGCCGTCCATGACATATTCGTCCGCTTCTGTCATGGCAACGGCTACGCCCGCGATCGCGCCCGCGGACTCGCCAATGAACGCAATCTTGTTCGCGTCGACATTGTACTTGGCGGCGTTCTTGCGCACGTGTCGCACGGCTGCCTTTGCGTCAACGATTGCGGCATGTACCGCAGATGAGAAAGAAAGCGCGCTCCAAAGGTCCGGCGCGGGTGGATTGTCCTGCACAAGCCGATAATTGATCGCAAAGCATACATAGCCGCGGCTTGCGAGGTAGGTCGCATACTTCACGATGCGCTCATCGTCTTTGCTGCCTTCAATGAACCCGCCGCCATGCATGATGATCGCAGCGGGAAGCGGGCCCTCCACGTCCTCTGGTTCGTAAAGGTCCAGAAGGAGAGGCGCAAGGGTGTAGCCGCCTTTCGAGCTGTCCGCTACGTATCCCAGGCCGTATTCAATGTTGTCCGTAATGGCGACGGTATTGGTAGGGAGCACGCCGGGCGGGCAGCCAATCACGGCAATTGCGAGCATCGCAATCCCAAAGGACTTGGCCCGCGCAAACAAATGCCCAACTGCGTCGCGCATATCGTTACCGCCTCCACCCGAATCCAGCTACCTTGACGATAGCATACCCGGAACTATTCACTTGGGATATCGTGCGCGATTGATCTGCAAATCCCGTTACGCGACGACTTCCACGTACTCCGTCGTAATCGTTTCGTTCTCGACATGAAACAGGCGATACCCTTTTGAAGTCGTTCCGTCGTGATTGTCACGCGTGGAAGAGCAGCACGCCGTCGTCGTAAACAGCACGCCGTCGCGTGTTTCCTCCTGGTTGCCATGAAAATGGCCGGCTGCAACAAGTTTCAGGTTGTGGCCGGAGAAAAGCCCGAGGACTTCGTCCGCGTTTTGAACGCGATAGGCCTTGGAATTCGGATTAAATGGATGGTGGGAGAACAGCGCGATGGGCCGCTTTGCGTTGGTTTTCTTGAGCTGATTCTGAATCCACTCAATCTGGTCCGGCCGAATCGTCACATCTGATTTCGCTTCATTGGTCGAGTCGATGCCCATAAAAAGCCACCCCTCGTTCTCCGCATGCCAATCGGCGTCGTCAAAGTGCTTACGGTAGTTCGCGTAAATATCCTTCGCCTTCATGCATACGTCGTGATTGCCGGGCACGGCGAAGTAAGGGCGCGAAAGCCGGTCGAGTGAACTCTTCGCCAACTTGAACTCAGACCAGTTACCATCGGTTGCGATATCGCCACACATCACGGTAAAGCGCACATTCGTGTTGCCATTAATGGACGCCATCGCCTTGTTTACGATGCTGGTGCTTCGCGCATCGAGCACGTGGATGTCGCCGATAACCGCAAAGGTGAGTTTGCCCGGAGACCCGGGCATTACATCGATCGATTTGACCTTGTCGGCAACTTTGTTCAATCCAAGCTTTGCGCAGCCCGACAAGCCCGCGACGCCGATAAGCCCGACAAATTGACGGCGAGAAATGCGCATCTCTCATGCCTCCCTAACGGTGAGTGGTATTCATTGCCCGGTATAAGCCAACGGTTCGCGCGCTTGCAGCCACGCCGCGCGCAATGCCAGAAAACGTTGTGTATAGAAATTCTGCGGCGCGCTGCGCCAGTTGTCAACTTTAACCGGAGGAATCGATAGCGAGCATTTGTTATTCTCATTCCCATGCGCGTCATTATTGCCCCGGATTCCTTCAAAGAATGCCTTTCCGCCGCGCGCGTTGCAGCCGCGGTTGCCGAAGGTGTCCTGCGCGCCGCGCCGGACGCCGAGGTCATCCGCATGCCCATGGCAGACGGTGGCGAAGGAACGGTGGAAGCGCTTGTGAGCGCCACCCGCGGCGTGCTGCATACCACGCGCGTAACCGGCCCGATAGGCGTTGCGGTGGATGCCGTATGGGGCATGCTCGGCGACGGTCGCACTGCGGTAATCGAAATGGCGGCAGCATCAGGCCTGGCTCTCGTGCCGAAGCCCCAGCGCGATCCGCGAATTGCGACCACGCGTGGCACCGGCGAATTGATGCGGGAAGCCCTCGATCGTGGCGTCACCCGCATGATTCTCGGACTCGGAGGAAGCGCGACCAATGACGGCGGTGCTGGAATGGCCCAGGCCCTTGGTTATTCGTTGCGCAACGCTTCGGGCGCGGAACTTCCGCCCGGCGGCGCTGCGCTTGCCCAACTGGCTGAAATCTATGACGACGTACATCCCATGCTTGAACGTTGCCAGGTGCTGGTGGCTTGCGATGTGACCAATCCGTTATGCGGCCCCCGAGGCGCCTCTCGCGTGTACGGTCCACAGAAAGGCGCGACGCCGGAGATGGTGGAAGAACTTGATGCAGCCCTCGCGCACTATGCGCGCGTAATAGAAGCACAGCGCGACTTGTCGGTTGCAGATATTCCCGGCGCGGGCGCGGCAGGAGGCATTGGCGCGGGACTCATTGCCTTCGCAAATGGACGCCTGCGCTCTGGACTCGAGTTAATCGCCGATGCTTGCGGGCTTGACGATGCCGTGCGACACGCCGACTTGGTTATTACCGGCGAAGGCTGTATCGACGCGCAATCCGTGAACGGCAAGACGCCCGTAGGCGTTGCCCGAATCGCCAAGCGACATCGCGTTCCCGTCGTTGCCGTAGCAGGGATGCTCGGCGAGGGATTCCGCGCAGTCTACAGCGAGGGAATCGACGCGGCATTCAGTATCGCCTCTGGACCAAGCACGCTCGATGAATCGATTGCCCGCGCGGAGGAGCAACTCGCGTTCGCGGGAGAGGCGATTGCGGGTATATGGCTCGCGCACCGGAGGCTCGCGTGAGACCAGAGTTCAAGCGCGTCATGTTCGCCGACGCGCTTGCCGCTGAATCCATCCTTGCCCCATTACTCGAGGGCAATCGCGCCAATCTTGCCAAACATCTTGCCGAAGCACTCGAAGAATCGCCAGATGCCAGTTTGGCGCTAATTCGCCTTGATCGTTTTCTCACCGCCTCGCGTACGCCAAACATCGAACTGGATCTAATTGATGCAGCGCCAAGCTACGCGCGACTCGTGATTAGGATACTGGGCCAGAGCCATTTCTTGACCGACATTGCCTGCCGCAACCCGGAGTATATGCTTTGGCTGTGGGAAGACAACGATCTCACAAGAACGCGGACACGCGAAGAGGCATTGACCGAGACCCTAAGGCTCCTCAATACGTATACTTCTTTAGATTCGCGAGGCGACGCGCTGCGCAGGCTCAGGCGCCGCGAAATCCTTCGCATCGCCGCGCGCGACATCGTTGCACATTGCCCAGTTGCCAGCGTGGCGGATGACCTCTCCAACTTCGCCGACGCCGTTACGGAGGCTGCCTTGCGTGCAGCGCGCGTGGAGTTGGAAACGCGCTACGGTGCGCCGCGATTAGACGACGGCGCTGCCGCCGCATTCGTCGTAATCGCGATGGGAAAGCTTGGTGCATGCGAACTGAACTTCAGTTCCGACATCGATTTGGTGTTTCTCTATGACGGCGATGGCGAAACGACCGGTGGAAACGTCTCCCAAATAAGCAACGCGGAATTCTTCAACAAACTTGGCGAGCGCACAATCAAGGTATTGACCGAACAAACTTCGGAGGGCACGCTGTTTCGCGTTGACATGCGGCTCCGGCCACACGGTCGTATGGGGCCCCTTGTAGTCGATGTCGACGCAGCCCTGCGCTACTACGAGCTGGAAGGCCAGGCTTGGGAGCGGCAAGCACTGATCAAGGCGCGTCCAATTGCGGGGGACATCGCGCTCGGCAAACGCTTTGTTGAGCGCACGCGACCATTTGTGTTTCCAAAATTCTTTGACGACGAGACCCTGGAAGATATCCGCAACGGAAAGCGTCAGCTAGAGGCGCAAATCGAGCAGCGTGGCGAAACGGACATCGAGGTAAAGCTCGGTCGGGGCGGCATTCGTGACATCGAGTTTACAGTGCAGATGCTGCAACTGTTAAACGGAGGTCGGATTCCTGAGTTGCGCGTTGCCGCGACGCTTCGGGCAATCCGCGTACTCGGTGAACACGCACTACTGAAGCCACTGGATGCGCAGACACTCGCGAGCAACTACATTTTTCTGCGCCAGGTCGAGCACCGACTTCAGATTGAAGGCAGTCAACAAGTGCACCGTTTGCCTACCGATCCCGCCGATCTGGACGCGTTTGCCCGGCGCTACGGGTACATGAGCGGCAAGTCGTTCATGAATGACTACGCGGACCGCGCTCAAGCGACAAGGCAAATTCTTGATCAGTTTCTTGCGACAGAAGGTAGCGGTAACCTGTGGGTAGCCGATTTGCTAAATCCGCAATCCGACGGTAATGCCGGTAAGGATGGGCTTCGCGCGCTTGCCTTTGCCGACGTTGAAGCTGCGCGAAGCGAATTAATGACGCTCTACGCCGGTTCTCCCGAACACCCACACACGCTACACATTCGGCAGAAATTTCTGAAAGTTGCCCCTGCGTTGCTGAAAGCAATTGCGCGAACCAGCGAACCCGATACCACGCTGCGCCGCTTGGGTCAGATTCTGGCAAATCTGCGCGCTCCGAGCGTGATTTATGACGCACTCATAGTAAACCCCGGGCTTTGCGATCACCTGGTTACACTTGTCGAAAATAGTCCATACCTCTCAGAGTTGATGATGCGCGATCCAGGTCTGTTCGATACCCTCGGGAATTTGCGCGCGCTGGCGCACCCGGCGTCGCGCGAGGACCTTGAAGAACAGCTTGAGAGCCTGCTTCGCGCTTTTGACGGCGAAGCTGCGCCTTATCGGCTGCATCAAGGCGAGACGCTGCGCATTGGCATGCGTGACCTGATTCTGCACATTGACGTCGAGCAGGCAAGCAAAGAGCTGACTCAGCTTGCAGAGGTATGTTTGGCGTATGCGGTCTCCAAGGCGCGGGCGAAAGTCGCGGAACGGTACGGCCAAGTCACTGCGCGTTTCGCCGTGCTTGCGCTGGGAAAGTTCGCGGGACGCGAGCTTGGATATGGGAGCGACCTCGATCTCGTGTTTGTGTACGAATCGGATGCGGTCGATGGCGATGCATCCCGCGTGGAGTACTTCTCGGCTATCGCGTCCAATATCATTCGATTACTGAAAGACACAACACGCTACGGTATGCTTTACGATGTCGATGCGCGGCTTAGGCCGGATGGGGGAAAGGGCACTCTTGTCGTCAGTGATGCGCGGCTTGCGGAGTATTACAAGGACGATGCCCAACCCTGGGAGCGATTGGCGCTTGTCAAAGTACGCTATGTCGCCGGTGATTTGGAATTCGGGCAACGAATAGCGCAGCGCGCGCGAGATCTCGCCTTCGAACTACCGATGACGGAGAGCACGCTGGCCAATGTCGAAGATCTCCGGTGTCGCATCGTTGCCGCGTCGTCACCTCTGAGTTTGAAGAAAAGTGAAGGCGGTATGGCGGAACTTGAGTTTGCGATCCGGCTTCTACAGATTCGATATGCTGGCAAATATCCGAGCCTGAAACGCGGTGACGTGACTGGGGCGCTCGACGCACTCTTGGAAGCGGAATTGATATCCGCGAGCGACGCCGATATTTTGCGCCAAGCCTACTTGCTGTTTCGACGCATCGAGAATCGTTTGCGAATCGAGCACGGAAAATCTACCAGTCGATTACCGCAATCCTTGGACGAACGGAGCGCGTTAGCGCGGCGCTTGGGCATCGAAGATGATCTTGCGGCGTTGGTGGAAGATAGAAAGCGGCAAGTACACGCAATCTACCAGCGCATACTTTCCCATTTACTAAACACGGAGCGTGCACCATGATTGCATTCGTCACTGGGGGGTCGGGTTTTGTTGGTCGAGCGTTGATTCAGGCGCTTCGCGCGCGTGGTGACGAAGTTCGCGCGCTGGTTCGGTCAGATTCGGCATCGGCAACGGTGAGTTCTCTTGGGGCAATAACCGTGCGCGGCGACCTCGACGATTCCGCCGCGATGGAAGCGGGCATGCAAGGGTGCGGCGCCGTGTTTCACTCCGCGGCATTCGTGAAAGAGTGGGGGACACGCGAGGAATTCTTTCAGGCAAACGTTCAAGGCACCCAGAACGTGCTGGACGCCGCCAAGCGCGCAGGCGTACCGCGCTTTGTTCACATCGGCACGGAAGCCGCCCTTATCGGCGGAGAGCCAATCATTAATGCCGATGAGACGCGTCCTTTTCCGCAACACCCCATTGGGCTGTATCCATTGACAAAAGGGCTGTCGGAGATGCGCGTGCGTCAAGCGAATTGTGACGGATTTACAACCGTCGTTGTTCGTCCTCGATTCATTTGGGGGAAAGACGATACGAGCGTGCTCGCAAACATGGTGCAGGCGGTGAAAGACGGGCGCTTCATGTGGATGAGCGGCGGGAACTACAAGACGTCAACGTGCCATGTGCAAAACGTGTGCGAAGGAGCCCTGCTTGCAGCGGAACGCGGCCGCGGTGGAGAAGCCTACTTTCTTACAGACGGCGAACCGGTCATCTTTCGCGAGTTTGTAACAAAATTGCTGAAGACACAGGGCGTCGATCCCGGTACGAGGAGCATGCCCTACGGTATCGTGTATGCGCTTGCGTCCATCTGCGAATTCGCGTGGCGAGTGTTGCCGCTAAAAGGTGCGCCCCCAATCAATCGGTTTGTCGTGCGTGTCATGGGAACGGAAGTTACCGTGAACGATGCAAAAGCCCGGCGGGAATTGGGGTACACGTCGCACAAGTCAATTGAAGAAGGTTTGCGCGAAATGCAGATATGACGATAGCGGCTACTTTCGCAGCGGCGCTTCAAACGGCTGGCCGGAATCAATGGATTCCGCGATGGCTTCCACAATTGCAACGGCTTCCTTCTCCTTAACACGCGCAAGCCAGACATTGTCCGGAAAAATCATCACGTTGGGGCCTTCTTCACACACATCCATGCAACCTGAGGTGCTGACGCGCACTTTGTCTTTTAATCCGCGCGCTTTCACCATTTCCTTCATCTTGTTGCGCAAATCGCAACCGCCTTCCCGTCCGCAGGAAACACGTTCACCCTTGTCGCGCTTGTTCGTGCAAACGAAGATGATTTTCTCGAAAGGCAGATCGTTGGATTGCATCACTGTTGCCTCCACGCACGGTTTCGCGCCGCGCGTATGGGTCCCGGACTAGTTCGACGCCAAGTATCGCAGGGCCAGATTTGAGAGTAGCCTTATTCCAATGGGAACTGGAGCGTCCCCGAAATTGTACCGGGGACTGTGCAGCGGCGGATAGGGGGCATCCGGACGCGGGTTCACCCCGAGGCAGATAAATGCGCCCGGAGCTTTTTGCAAATAGTACGAGAAGTCCTCCGCGCCCATATAGGGTGCATCGAATTCTGTTACGTTGTTGTCGCCGAACAGCTTGCGACCTGTGTCGATTACAAATTGCGTCATTCCCGGATCGTTGAACAACACAGGATACCGGTTCTCGGAAAAATGGACTTCAACCTTCGCCAGCATCGAAGCGCCAACACCTTCCGCGATTCGCCGGATGGAATCTTCTATGCGTTGGTGCGTCGCATCATTCAAACTTCGATACGTGCCTTCCAGCACCGCGGTTTCCGGCGTAATGTTCGTCGCCGTTCCCGAATGAAACTTTGTGACGCTCACCACCCCTGCGTCCCAAGGATTGACTTCCCGGCTCACGATAGTCTGCAACGCGGTAATGATCTGTGCGCCTGCTGCAATCGGATCAACGCCCGCACCGGGATCGGCAGCGTGACATCCCCTGCCATGCACAATCATCTTGAATACGCCTGCACCCGCAAGCATTGCTCCAGGGCGAATGCCAATGTGGCCCACCGGCAGCGTTGGCCAACCATGCAGAGCGAACGCTGCGTCGACGCCATCGAGCACGCCTTCCTGAACAATCAAGCGCCCGCCCGCCGCCTCTTCCTCGCCGGGCTGAAAAACGAATTTCACCGAACCCTTTAACTCGTCCCGATGCGCCGCCAAAGTCTTCACCACACCGCAAAGACAGGCGCTGTGTCCGTCGTGGCCACAAGCGTGCATACGGTCAGGGATCTTCGATGCGTAGGGCAGGCCCGTCTCTTCCTGAATCTCCAGCGCGTCCATGTCTGCGCGAAGCAACACGGTTTTGCCTGGCTTACCGCCTTTCAACGTGGCCACAATTCCAGTGCCTTTGGCATAACCTCGCTGGTAGGGCACCCCCGTGGTGTCCAGAAACCGCGCAATCCGATCGGAAGTCCACTTCTCTTCAAAGCGGATCTCGGGATGCTCGTGCAGTTCATGGCGAAGCGTCGTAATTTCCGGAAGGATCGAATCAATCGTTTGCGAAAGCGCATCTGACATGGTGTGATTGCCGTTTGTTGCAGGTCAGCACTTGCCCAACCGCGCACCGCGGAAAGGCGCTACCGAAGCCTAGCCGATTGGCCGGATTTGTGCAAACTCACTGTTTCTGAATCTCTCGGAAAAAGGAACAATGTGCTCGCCCTATCAGGAATAGCGTTGAACCCGAATTGGTAGGGAGAGCGTCCTCGCGAGCCGGACACCGCACCCCACGGCGAAATTAATGGAGAGCCGACGCGTGCGCGAAGCAGGTTGAACTCGTCCGTCAACTTGAGTAGATTCGAGGTCTCTTCAATCAGACACACAGGACAAATCAATCCATGAACCGACGCGAATTCTTTTCCAAGTCAGCATTGGTCGTGGGTGGCGCGGCAATCGCCACCGCCCTTACTCAGAAACCTGCTAGCGCTGCACCGCGACGCAATATCGTAAAGTCCCTCAAGTTCGGCATGGTCAAGGCCGAGGCAGCCGACGGTCGCAAGCTTTCCATTGAAGAACGCCTTCAAATCGCCCTTGATGCGGGATTCGAAAGCGTCGAGCCCAATACCATCAATGATGCCGCTGAGTTGGACCAGTTCAAAGCCGCGCTCGGCAAACTCAAGATTAAGGTCGATGCCATCATTTGCGATGCCCACTGGCGCGCTCCCTTGTCTGATG
>CALEZK010000400.1 GCA_937928585.1 uncultured bacterium
CCGGCCACTCGACGATCCCGATCACCGACGATGGCACGGCGAACGGCAAGTTGGAAGGTATTCTGACCAGCCGCGACTATCGGGTTCACAAGGCAGGCATGGACGCGCCGATTAGCGATTACATGACGCCGTTCTCGAAGCTCGTGTACGCGAAGGAAGGTATCAGCCTCAGCGAAGCAAATGAGTTGATCTGGGTGCACAAATTGAACTGTCTCCCGATTATCAACGACGAGCAGCAACTCCGATACGTCGTATTTCGGAAAGATTATGACGAGCACAAGGAAAATCCCGATGAACTCGTGGATTCCGAAAAGAGACTCGTCGTAGGCGCGGGTATTAATACCCGCGACTACAAGGAGCGGGTTCCCGCGCTGGTCGAAGCAGGCGCTGATGTGCTGTGCATTGATTCCTCGGACGGCTACTCCGAGTGGCAGGGCGAAGCCCTTTCCTGGATTAAGTCCAACTATGGCGATTCGGTCAAAGTGGGGGGCGGCAACGTCGTCGAAGGTGACGGCTTCCGTTATCTCGTAGATTGCGGCGCCGACTTCGTAAAAGTCGGCGTGGGCCCGGCGTCCATCTGCATCACACGCGAACAAAAGGGCATCGGGCGCGGTCAAGCGACCTCCTTGATTGAAGTCGCCAAGGCGCGCAATGAGTATCTGAACGAAACCGGTGTATATGTTCCGCTTTGCTCTGATGGCGGCCTTGTCATGGATTACCACATCGTGCTCGCGCTGGCCATGGGCGCTGATTTCGTGATGCAGGGCCGGTACTTCGCCCGCTTCGACGAAAGCCCCGGCAGAAAGATTCTAATTCGGGGCAATTACATGAAGGAATACTGGGGCGAAGGCTCCGACCGCGCGCGCAACTGGCAGCGCTACTCTGAGGGCGGCTCCGCCGGTCTGACCTTTGAAGAAGGCGTGGATGCCTATGTGCCCTACGCGGGCAGGCTAAAAGACAACCTGGCCGTCACCCTTGCGAAAATGAAGTCGACCATGTGCAATTGCGGCTCGATTACGATTAAGCAACTGCATGAAAACGCGCGCTTGACCCTCGTTTCGGCCACGAGCATACGCGAAGGCGGTGCCCACGACGTGATGCTGAAAGAGAGCGACGTCATGGCATCGGAGAAATAGGGGCCGGTCCCTCAGCTTATGCAGTCACACGATCAACCCATCATCGTTCTCGATTTCGGCGCGCAGTACAGCAAGCTCATCGCGCGCCGCGTGCGCGAAGCCAAAGTGTTCAGCCTCATCGAACCGTTCAACGTCTCGATTGAGAAACTCAAGGAACACAATCCCGCGGGTATTATTTTCAGCGGCGGACCATCAAGCGTTCATGCGGATGGGTCGCCTAAGCCCGATCCCCGGGTATTTGATTTGGGAGTGCCCATCCTTGGCATTTGTTACGGCGTGCAGCTTTTCGCCGACATGCTCGGCGGCAAGGTTGAGCGAGCCGACAAGCGCGAATACGGTATCGCGCACTTGGATCACAACGATTCGACAGGTTTCCTCAGCGGCCTCGATCCGCGCACGCAAGTGTGGATGAGCCACGGCGACGCAATAACCAGGTTGCCCGAAGGATTCGAGACCGTCGGCACGACAGAGAATTGTCCGTTTGCGGCGGTGGTGGATACTAGGCGCAAGTTCTACGGCGTGCAGTTTCACCCCGAGGTTGTGCACACGCCGCAGGGCACGCGGGTGCTCGAAAACTTTGTCCACCGCATTTGTGGTGAAGATTCGAGCTGGACGATGGGATCGTATCTGGATTCCGCGATTGCGAATGTTCGAGAGCAGGTCGGCGATGGCCGGGTCGTCTGTGGATTAAGTGGCGGCGTGGATTCGAGTGTTGCCGCCGCGTTGATACATCGCGCGATCGGCGATCAACTCGCTTGCGTGTTCGTAAACAACGGCCTCCTGCGCAAAGGCGAAGCCGAACTGGTACAGAAAGTTTTTCGCGACAACTTTCGTATCGACCTGCATTACGTCGATGCCGAGAGGCGGTTTCTCGAAGCGTTGAAAGGCGTGGCGGAGCCCGAGCAGAAACGAAAGATTATCGGCAAGCTGTTTATCGAAGTATTCGAGGAAGAGGCGCTACGGCTCGGCAAGGTCGATTTTCTTGCGCAAGGCACGCTCTATCCTGATGTGATCGAGAGCATCTCGGCAACCGGCGGGCCAAGCGTCACGATTAAGAGCCACCATAATGTTGGCGGACTTCCCGAAAGGATGAACCTGAAACTTGTCGAGCCATTGCGCGAGTTATTCAAAGATGAAGTGCGACAGTTGGGCAAAGAGCTCGGGTTGCCGGATGAAATCGTGTGGCGCCACCCGTTCCCCGGTCCGGGTCTCGGCGTGCGCTGCATCGGCGAAGTCACAAAAGAGCGCCTCGATACGTTGCGCGACGCAGACGCTATCTTCATTGACGAAATTCATGCTGCCGGACTTTACGGGGACATCTGGCAGGCGCTGGTCTGCCTGCTTCCGGTGCGCAGCGTGGGCGTGCAGGGAGACGAGCGCACCTACGAAGAAGTCTGCTCCCTCCGCGCCGTGACATCCGAAGATGCCATGACCGCCGACTGGTTCCGCTTTCCGCCAGAAGTGCTGCAGCGTGTTTCCAACCGCATCTGCAATGAGGTGAAACACATCAACCGCGTCCTATACGACGTCACTAGCAAGCCCCCCGGCACGATCGAGTGGGAGTAGTCGATCCGCGGCGACGTTACGTAGATTTCTGATGCCTAACAGAGGGCCGCGACTTGTGCAGATATGGATAAGCGCCAATCAATTGCGATAGGCACAATACTTTCGAGAGACGTATTTGACCAAAAACTTTAGAACGATTTGACTAGAAAATTCCGATATGACGATAAGCACAAAACAGATCAGCCGTTCACCGCTTCCAACGGACGAACAAATAATGGACGCCTCCGAACAAGGGGTCCGAAAAGCACTCCTGCGGCATAAGCGCGCAGGCGTCCCAATTGTTGTTTGGCGTGACGGGAGAATCGTTAATATTCCTGCGGAAAAGATTGAGATTCTCGATCTGGACAACGCTCAGGTATCCAACTCCACACTTTAGCCATTCTGCACGGATACCCCCCTCCTCGTTCAGGTCCTGCGGAACTTTTTGGCGTCCTATTAGTATCAATCGCACGAGGGTGTTTTCTCTGAAGATTGGCCGCTGAAAGGGGAATTCCGATGCGCCGTGTACTTTTTCTGCTGGCAGGTTTCTTTGTGGCGGTTCTCTCGTTTGCCAATGATC
>CALEZK010000401.1 GCA_937928585.1 uncultured bacterium
AACGTAGTCAGCAGATTCAACAGTTACCCCGCCGTTCAGATCACGGGGTCTCCGGCCCCCGGCTTCAGTACGGGCCAAACTATGGCGCGGATAGAGGAACTCGCCGCGGCTACCCTCCCCCCTGGTTTCGGTATCGACTGGAGTGGGTCTTCATATCAAGAGCGCAAGGCCGGAAGTCAGGCGGGATATATAATCTTGTTTGGTCTTACAATCGTCTTCCTCGTACTCGCCGCGCAATACGAAAAATGGTCCCTGCCATTCGCAGTACTCTTGGCCGTTCCCTTCGGGGCGCTCGGCGCAGTCTTGGCGGTTTACTTGCGCGGATTGGAACGAGACCTGTATTTCCAAATCGGACTTCTGACGCTCGTTGGTCTTTCAGCAAAGAACGCCATTCTCATCGTCGAGTTTTGCAGCGTGCTTCGGGAAGAGGGCATGAGTATTGTGGAAGCGGCAGCGGAAGCGGCAAGGTTGCGACTACGCCCGATTATCATGACGTCTTTGGCCTTCATCCTCGGCGTGCTACCGCTTGTTTTTGGTACGGGCGCAGGGGCCGGCGGCCGCAACTCGATCGGCACGGGTGTCATGGGGGGAATGATCGCCGCAACTTTCCTGGCAGTCATATTTGTGCCATTATTCTTCGTACTAATCCAACGCATTTCGGAAGTGCTCTTGCGAAAAAAAGCGCCTGTGGTTACGGCAACCACCCCTGAGGCTGTGGCTAAGTAGGAACCGGGATTCCTCAAATGAAACTGATCACCGTCACGACGAGCGAGCATTGCCAGTTCGTAAACATCGATCACGCTGTGCAGCATGCCGTCGAGGAATCCGGCGTTGTAGACGGGCTTTGCATTGTGTACGTGCCGCATACGACGGCGGGTATCACGATCAATGAGAACGCGGATCCAGATGTCGTCCGGGATATGAAAAAGATTCTCGATCGGGTCGTGCCCTGGACCGGTGACTACGCGCACGGAGAGGGCAATTCTGCGGCGCACGTCAAGGCAAGCATGATGGGGTGCAGCGCTCAGGTGCTGGTACAGAATGGCCGGCTGAAGTTTGGTGCGTGGCAATCGATCTATTTTTGTGAGTTTGACGGCCCGCGAACCCGGCAAGTCTGGGTTCAGGTCCTACCCACCTGACATCTGCCTTTGCCCGCAACGGCCCTTCCGGCGTATACTTCCCCCACCTTTCCCGAAAACGACTCAATAAACATGGAGTGAATGTATCGTGTTACCCAAAGGACTTGGCAATCTTGGAAATATGGCCGGCATGCTCAAGCAGGCTATGGAAATGAAATCCAAGATGGAAGCCATGAAAGATTCCCTTGCCAACGAAACTGTTGAAGCGTCCGCGGGCGGAGGCATGGTGAAAGTCGTTGTCAACGGCAAGTGCAAGTTGGTTTCCATTTCAATTGATCCGGAAATCGTGAATAAAGAAGAAACCGAAATGCTTGAAACGATGATTCAGGCCGCGATCAACGAAGGCGTGGACAGAGTTCAAGATCTCATTCGGCAACGAATGACCGAGCTCACTGGCGGCATCGATATTCCCGGCCTCACCTCGTAGCAAGCGCAACGTAATCTGATCAATTGTGCGCACCGTCTTCTTCGGAACTCCCGATCTGGCTGTCCCTTCGCTGTCGGCTCTGGCGCGACGCCACGAAGTCGTCGGGTTGGTATGTCAACCGGATAGGCCCTCCGGGCGCGGCAAAGTGCTCACTCCACCCCCCACGAAGATATGGGCGTTGGAGCACGGCATTCCCGTGATTCAACCGCAGAAACTCAACGATGGCACATTCGAGAAATGGTTGCGCGAGCAAGCGCCGGAAGTCTGTGGGCTCACGGCGTACGGACGTATTTTGAAACAGCCGATACTCGACGTCGCACCGCATGGCATCTTGAACATGCACCCCAGCCTCTTGCCGTTGTATCGCGGCCCCTCTCCCATTCAATCGGCGATTATAAACGGAGAGACCGAAACGGGAATCAGTATCATGCGCCTGACGCTCGACATGGATGCGGGGGATATCCTTCTGCAAGAGCGCGTATCCATCGATTCCCAAGATGACGGAGTTACCCTGAGCGCACGATTGGCCGAAAAAGGGGCAGAAATGCTCTGCGATGCTATTGACGCGATCGCCGCAGGGGAAGCACGGTATACCCCACAAAACCATTCGAACGCCACATATTGCCGCTTGATTGAGAAACGCGATGGCCAGATTGATTGGAACAAGCCGGGGCGTGCAATCCAAAACCTCGTCCGAGGCGCCTTGCCATGGCCGGTCGCCCAGACCAATTTCCGCGGTCAGGTGCTTCGAATCCTTAAGGTAGCGCTTGAACTGGACTCCGACCCTGCATCGCAATCGATTCCCGGCACCATCGTCACTGTCGAGAAGTCTAGACTGCGCGTCCAGACTGGCGATGGTTACATTTCCCTCGTCACACTCCAACCCCCCGGAAAGAAACCCATGGCCATTGGAGATTTCCTGAGGGGTCATTCAATCAGTGCAGGTGAACGTTTCGAGAACTTCTCGTGAGTGTAGATGCCGTTCGAGATGCAGCAATCGATGTCTTACTAAGGGTATTTCAGCGAAACGTTTTCCTAAGCGACTCCATCGACAAGACGGTGCGTCGCAAGGATCTAAGCGAGCGCGGGAATCGATTCCTGACCCAGTTGTGCTACGGCACCGTCCGTCACCAACGCCTTTGCGACCACGTATTGCAACGTCATCTCCAACAGCCAATCGCCGAGTTGCCGCCGCCTATCCACGCGATTCTTCGCATGGGAGTATTTCAAGCCTTGTTTTGTCGCCAAGTCACCTTTCCCGCGATGGTTCACACGAGCGTGGATCTCGCGAAGAAACGAGGCCATCCAGGAACCGCGCGATTGGTGAATGCAGTCCTCAAACGGGTTCCCCAAAAAATTGAGGATGTTCCGCTACCCAGCGAAGACAAAGCGGTACGCTACCTTGGGGTTCGCTATTCATTACCAGACTGGATCGTGGAGCAATGGATCGAGCTTTTTGGTCTCGATACCGCCAGTTCAATGTGCAAAGCCTCCGCCGAACAAGCCCCAGTTACGATTCGCGTGAATACGTTACGACATTCGCCTGAGCAGGTTCTGGAGCGCCTGGGGCAAGCCGGTGTTACGGCGCACAAAGCCACCAAGGTTCCCGAAGAGTTGACTGTTGTTGAGGGTTCGCCGCTGCGCACGAAGCTGTTTCAGGGCGGCGCCTATATTCTTCAGGATACCGCGTCGATGATCGCCGCCCACCTCGTGGAACCGAGTCCGGGAGAAAAGGTATTAGATATGTGTGCCGCGCCCGGCGGGAAAACGACTCATCTCGCGCAGTTGATGGAAGACAAAGGACTTGTCGTCGGAACCGACCTCGTCCCATGGCGTGCCGAGCAAATAGTAGAGAACGTGAGTCGTCTAGGACTCACCAGTGTGAAGGCGGTCTGTGCTGACGCGCTTAGAATTCCATTTTCTAGCCGCTTCGACAGGGTGTTGCTCGATGCGCCATGCACCGGCCTTGGCACCTTGCGACGCCATCCGGATTTGAAATGGCGCGCAAAGCCCGAAGACGCCGCGCGAATTTCGGCCGTACAACGTGATTTATTGCGGGCAGCCGCTGAACTTTGCGAGAATAGCGGGCGAATCGTGTACTCAGTGTGCACGATTACGCGGGAAGAAACCCTGAGCATCCGGTCGTATGCCGATGCACTTCCAGGATTTCAGTTTGAAGATGGACCAGAATGGCTCAACGAGTGGAAGATAGCCCCAGGAACGTACCGGACCCTGCCGTCAAGCGGCAGTATGGACGGATTCTTCTTGATGCGCTTGCGGAAGGCGTCCTCCGCGTAACGACGTTCTTTTTCGGCTTCATTTGGTGGAGTCTGAAGTGGAGCGTCGCCGTTGTCATTTTCCTCATTATCATGGCTGTTGCGGGGTTCTACGTTTTTAACGAAGCCGTCGCAAATGACGCTGCAGCTCTGGCCGGCAAGGAATATGTCACAGTCCCCAACGTTCAGGGACGACACCAAGACGAAGCAAAGAAGCTCCTTCAGGATGCTGGTCTGTCCATGGGTGCGCCAAATCGGGTGCTGAGTTCAAAGGTCGCGCCAGACTATGTGGTTTTTCAGCGACCTGCCCCCGGCGAAGTCGTACGGGCCGGCAGGCGTGTCTATCCGACCGTGAGCAAAGGAACTGCATACGTTCAGGTTCCCAGCGTCGTCAAC
>CALEZK010000402.1 GCA_937928585.1 uncultured bacterium
GCTTTCCCCTGCCCCACGATACAAAAATGGAGAACGTCGGCGCGATCGGCTTGATGGTGGGTGAGCGTGACCGATTTGTCGGAATTCGGGCGACAAGTGAGAAACCGGGTTTTGTGTTGACGCGTCCGTTCGTCGTCGGCGGGCGAGACTTATTCGTGAACGCACGTATTGCAGGTGAACTGCGTGCTGAACTCCGTGTTGGAAACAACAAGACGGTAGACGGATGGACGTTCGCTGATTGCGATGCCGTGACGGGAACAGGCTATGAAATGGAAGTCACATGGGGCGGAAAATCGCTTTCCGAAGCTCCAGCCGGCGATGTGGCCGTGAATTTTAGTCTTCACAATGCCGAACTCTTCACATTCGACCTCCGCAAGCAATAGGGTATCTTGCATTTTCTGCACACTGATATTATATTCAGCTTTGCCATGTTAGATCCCACACATGCCATACGCGGGCGCGGCGCTACGCACAATCCCAAAAACCGATTCGACGAGGTCGCCTACGTTCGGGATGCAGACTGGGACGAGGAAGAAGCGCCGCGTCCCGGTACGCAGTATTTGCCGGATGCCACTAAGTCCATTCTTGCTACAAATGACAGTCCAGACATTCCCTTTGAGGCTAGCCTGAACCCATATCGAGGTTGTGAGCATGGGTGCATCTATTGCTACGCGCGGCCTACGCATGAGTTCTTTGGGTACTCCGCAGGGCTGGATTTCGAGACAAAAATCTTCGTGAAGCACGAAGCGCCGGAGTTGCTGCGGAAAGAATTGATGGCCAAGCGTTGGCAACCCAAATCCATCAGCATCTCGGGCGTTACCGATCCGTATCAGCCCATTGAACGCAAACTTGCCATTACGCGCCAATGCCTACAGGTACTGGCGGAGTTCCGCAATCCATGTGGAATCGTAACAAAGAACAGGATGGTCGCGCGGGATATCGATGTGCTGCAGAATCTGGCACGCCATAATGCAGCACTTGTCTTCGTGAGCGTTACAACGTTAGACGTGGCGCTGAACCGGGTAATGGAACCCCGCACGTCCTTGCCCCAACAACGACTCGACACGATTCGCGCACTGTCGCAAGCGGGCATACCGGTGGGCGTCATGATTGCCCCCGTGGTTCCGGGTCTGACTGACGAAGAGATTCCGAGCATCGCGGAGGCGGCGGCGGACGCTGGCGCACGTTTTGCTGGCATGATTATGTTGCGGCTGCCTTTCGCGGTCGCCCCCCTATTTGAGGCGTGGCTAGATGAGCACTATCCTGGGAAGAAAGATCGCATTTTGAATCGCGTGCGGTCCGTTCGCGGCGGCAACCTATACAAGTCGGCATTTGGTTCACGCATGCGCGGCGAAGGATTTCACGCTGATCAGATTTCGAGTCTGTTCAAGATTGCCTGCGCAAAGCATGGGCTCAACAAGACCGCAATCCAATTGTCCACGAAATCCTTCATAAGACCAGACCACGGACAGCTCAGCCTTTTCGAAGCCGGCGAGTAGTACGCGCTACTCTTTCTTTGGCAATTCCTTTCTGAATTCATTCACACGCAGCCCTATGCTGTTGAATGGAATGGGTTTGAAGTTTGGTAAGGTCTTGAAGACGATGGAATCTTCCCGTAGCGCAAAGTTCTTCTCCGCCGCACTTACAAAACCGGGCTCCCAACGCAGCACGATGGAATCTTCCAAGGTCCAATTGCCGTCAATGGCTGCGTCGCACTGCACAATCACATTTCGCAAGGACTTATTTAGGCGGGGCCGCTTCCAGGATTCCATATACCCCTCGAGTTCGGGGTACTGGTCGATGTAGGGCGACTTCGTAATGTCTACTTCCTGCAGCAGTTTGCCCTGCCACAAGGGTTCACCTAGCCACTGCTGCCACAGAGCATCCGGCCATGGCGAGGCCCCCATGGCGCGATTGCACTCGATAAAAATGTTGTTCTCTACAAGATTGTCGTGCCCACCGTGACTAAATACAGCGCCAAACCTGCCACCAGCGGCACGATAAAACACATTCCCGTAGACGTGCTGGCCCCCTGCCCCATCATCGAAATAGATTGCGCAACTCCCGTGGGCCATTTCGCTGCCCACGTCATGCCAATAGTTGTACCTGATCACCGTGCCGCGTTCAGAAGGGTTCCGGCCCATATAAAACGCACCACAATCATCGCTATCCATTCCGATGCGGTAGACTTCGTTGTACTCGATTAGATGATTGTTTCCGCTCAACATGATGGCCTGGTGTGGCGCGTCGTGTATTCGGTTGTGCGCGATTTCGACCCCAACGCCGCCGACGAGAATGTTGTAGGCGTGTGTACGCTGGCGTTGCGAGACATTATAGATGTGGTTGTTCAGAACGCGATGATTCGATGAGGCAAGAGTCTTGCGCTCACCCCCGCTGACGCTGATTGCGGTGGTCCCAATGTCATGGATATCGCACGACTCGATCGTGTGGTTGGACCCACCGTCAATCACGATACCTTCAAGGCCGGTATTGCGTACATCGCAGGCGACAATACCATTATGCGACCCGCCTTGGATGCGAATACCCGCACCGATGGTCTCCTCAATCCGAAACTCGCGAAGGGTGATATAAGAGGCATTTAGAAGTTGAAAAACGGGTTCTTTTAATATCGAAATATACAGAGTTGAATCGGTAATCGGCGCACCTTGCAAGTAATAAAGCAATCCAGCCTTGCGATCAATGAAATACTCGCCATACTCGTCGAGTTCTTCCAGCAAATTGACGGCCATGAAGCGGCGTGGTGCAGGGTTTCCGCTTCCAATACCGTAGTGGTGTTGTTTGGCGAGTGTAATTTGACGTTTCGCGGTGTCGATACTCCCGACCTTGATCGTTTCAATCGCCCAGTCGAAACACCAGTAGCCCTGCAACCATAGGGCAGGCGCGGTCATCCAACGCGAAGGACGGTCGCCTTCATACTCGAACGTGCCTAGCCCTGTCGAATCATGGTTGCGCCAAGGCGCCGGACCGCTTTCCACGACCTGCGCAATCTCCGCCCAACCTTCATTGGGCCACCGCGCCAGCATCTTTCGGTGTCCATCGACGAAAAGTTCGGGAATTGCCGGAGCAGACTCAAAGCCATCAGGAAGTTCACCGAGATCAGTGATACCTGCGGCGAATAGGTCAAATAGGAACACGTTATTCCTTACGCTCGCATCGATGCGCTTTAGTGTACTTTCATCGATAGGTTTCGCCGCACTGCCATCCACGCGCTGCAGCACACCCTCAGGGGTGACATGCATGACCGTATCCTCTGAGATGTACTTCGAGCCACGGAGTCCGATGATCACCCCGTCTTTCGCGCGATACACAATTGGTGACTCCGGAGTGCCGGAGTCCAACTCGTTGAGGACGAATGACGCGTTCATCTCGTAGGGACCATCAAGGACCCACACTGTTACTTCACCGGGCGGTAAGGGGCCGGATTTCTTCATTTCGCGTATTGCATCGCGTGCCGCCTCCAGCGTCACATAAGTCGCGTTTACAGGCGTGTTCGCGCCGTTAGGACCATGTTTTGAAACATATAGGTCCATAGCACTTGAAAGATAAAGATGGGGACCGACAAGAAGAACGAACGCACAGAACCTCGAAAAAAGCACAACCTCTCCTCCGCTGCAATGCACAGGATAATACGCACGACGACGAGTATCCGTTTCCCGGCAAAACCGATCAAATGCGAGTGAGGGGGCCGCATGGCTTGGATGTTCACTTCCCGCCATGTAGGATTGCACCATTGGACTGCGCATAGACAAGGGTAATTGCATGAACTACGTAAATTTTGGACGCACCGGTATCCGCGTTTCGGAGGTCTGTCTCGGCACCATGACATTTGGCAAGGAGGCGGACGAACCTGCTTCAGTTGCGATTATGAACCGTGCTATGGACGCCGGCGTGAATTTCTTCGATACCGCTGACATCTATAACAAAGGCATGACCGAAGAAATAATCGGACGCTGGCTGATCGGACCACTTCGCGACGAGGTGGTCCTGGCATCCAAGGTGCATTTCCCCACCGGGCCGGGTCCAAATGACTACGGAAGCTCACGACGCCATATCGTGCGTGGTGTGGAAGACTCGCTCAATCGCCTTCAAACGGATTGGCTCGATATTCTTTACCTGCACCATTGGGACGAAAACACGTCGATTGACGAATCCCTTGCAGCAATAAACACTTTGGTCGAACAAGGTAAAGTCCTTTACTGTGGCGTCTCCAATTTTTCCGCGTGGCAAACCATGAAAGCGGTCGGGATTTCGCGAAGCTGCAGGTACGCACCGGTTTCGTGCATCCAACCGATGTACAACTTGGTAAAGCGTCAGGCAGAAGTCGAGATTCTCCCTATGGCGCAGTCGGAAGGACTGGCTGTTTGTCCCTACAGCCCCATTGCCGCAGGACTGCTAACGGGAAAGTACCTTCTGGGAGAAGGCGGACGAATCAAAGATCACCCAATGTACGCGGAGCGCTACAAACGCGAGGAGTATGCGGCCATCGCAAGTGACTTTGTGAATCACGCGAAGGCGATGGGGCACTCGCCGTCCGCCCTGGCGACGCGCTGGGTGATTGATCACCCTGCTGTGACTTCGGCGATCATCGGCGCGAGAAATCTGGAACAACTGAATCAGGCATTGGAATGCACAACGTTTCAATTGCCAGCGGAAGCGCGCGCGGCAATCACAGCGCTATCGATTGATCCCCCACTTGCGACCGATCGCGAGCCACCTTCCATCGCAATGAACTTGCTCACGAAATAAAACGAGGGCGGTCCCTTGCGGGACCGCCCTGATGCCAGACTTGGAGAATCGCTAGTTGCGACCTTTCTTGGCCGCACCCCACTGAATAATCTCGCGCGCTTTCTTGCTCAACTCGGCGAGGGTCTCCAGCTTGGGTGTAATCCGCTGAATTGTGCCGGCCTGCATCTGCTTCAGCGCGTTCTCTTCGTCGTTGATTGCCGATATCTTCCCTTGGATTGCGGCAGTTGCTTTATCCAGAATGGTGCTGACTTTCAACGTGAACGCGTTCGCCCGGGCGTCGGCAGCTTCGCGCAGCTGATTATGAACATCCTTGCTTAACATCTTCTCGACTTTCTCGGTAATGGCCTTGTCGAGTTTCTGCTTGCGAACTGCGTCTGCGCCTGTCGCGCGCGCGATGAGGCCTGTGATTCCACCCAGGATTAGTCCAATCACGCCGCCGCCAATTATGCCCACCTGCTGCGCAGGGGGAAGTGTAGTGCCAAGGCGCTCCGCCAATTGCATGGATTGAACCACGCCTTCGTTCACG
>CALEZK010000403.1 GCA_937928585.1 uncultured bacterium
ATGTTCAATTCGTTGGTGTTGCATGATGAAAAGTGCCTCTGGGAGGCAACACGAGAGCGTATCACCCCAATCACATCAGTCACAAATGATATGCGCATAGTGGCATTTGCGAAGGCGAATCGGTGAGGAGACCATAACGGTGGGATCGAATTGAGGTTTGCAATAGGATTAATTGAATTTTTGATTGCGAGAGTGGTGCCTTTTGAGATTATTATCAAACATGTAAAAATCTACAACCTTATATATAGCGGTAGTTGCGCTATTTTCTGTAAACTGTTTACTTGTGCAGATTTAGCGGGTATTGCGGAATTTGCGGATATAAGTTATACTCTTGGTTGGACGTTCCCAGGCGGGAGCGGGCCAGTGATGAGATCTGGGGAATCGCGAGGGATGCGCGACCCCGGGGAAGTTTGGAGGGACAAAATGGCTTCGGTACGTCGCGAAGAAGGCTTTACGCTCGTGGAACTTGTCATCGCCATGGCCATGTTTACAGTGGTCTTGGGAGCGACAGCCCAATCGCTTATTTCTTACTACGCAGCGCTGGATTTGCAGAACCAGCGTCACACGGCACTTCGGAACTGTACGGCGGTAATCAGCCAGATGCGCGAAGTGCGCGATACCTCGACGGACGATTTTCCGGATGCGATTTTGGATGAATGGCCCAATGCCGGCGTCGTTGCCGGTGTGGGCGCACTTCCGCAGGAGCAGGTCACCGTGACCTACGCTGACCCGAATGCCAATCCATTGCGCGTGACCGTGCAAAGCAGTTGGGTAGACCTGCGCGGGCGTCCCGTTGCCATTCAGGTTTCAACCATGCTTACGAGCCAGTGAAGGAAACTTAGCAATGAACAATCGCGGTTTCACACTGGTCGAACTCATGATGGTCGTAGCGATACTGTCCATCGTGAGCGTGCTGGCGATTCTCGCGTTGCAGTCTTCTTCGAGCGCGATGGCGACGGCGGCTTCTGCTTCGGAAGTGCAAGGCAACGTTCGCGAGGCGTTGACGGCGATGAAGCGGGAGCTTCAATTGGCGTCGAAGACGCCGGACGATTCGTTGATTCCACCTCTTTCGGCGGTCCGTATTGTCGAGAATCCTGCCGTGCAATCTCCAGTCGAGATCATTTTCCAAGTGCCGCGCGATGGTACTGGTTTGCGCTGGTCAAATGACATCCGATTCCGGTATGTGAACGAAGACGTCAATAACGACGGGGTTTTGGATTCGGGAGAGGACGTGAACGGCGACGGAACTCTGACGCGTCGCATCATGCGTCTGGAAGACGTAAACGGCGACGGGGACACGAACGACGCTGGTGAGAGCAGGCCTCTAGCCGGAGTGAACAATTTGATAGATGTGGATTTTGCAATGAATGGCAATGTGATCACCGTGACGCTTCAGTCGGGTAAGCATCTCGCCGGGCGCACTGATCAGGAAATCATGTCGACGGTATCTACAGACATCTATCTGCAGAATTAATTTCGGCGACGCGGGCTCGGAAACCCGCGGTGCCGACTTTGGAGGGTACGGAAATGAAACATATGCGTAAGCGCGAAGAAGGGATGGCACTCATCCTTGTCGTGCTGGCGGTCATCGTCATACTTGGCGCCGTGACCGTGGTGTTCAATCGCGTTCAAACGGCGAAATTGCGGACCGACGAAGCGATTTCAAGCGCGCGGCTCGACGAAGCAGTCAAAGCTGGCGTTGACTTTGCCGTGCAGGCAGTCTGGAACGAGTATCTTGAGGGAAACGGAAACACTACCGGAAACCTTGCGTCGTATCTGGTATTCGCTGATGACCTTGTGGACAACAACGAAGACACCAACGGCAACGGCACGATGGATGGCACGGAATATGACGCGAATGGCGATGGTACGTTCACATCCAATCCAGGCGGTCTTGATCTGATCACTGAGGCCGACAATTTTACGCTACCGTCAGGAGAGCAGATACTCAACGTCAACGTTGCGCGCCAGGACGACATCACGGGTACTGTGTTCACGATCACGGTCGCTGCACGCATCGGCGGCCGTGTGCAGTCAGGCGTGCAGACCGTGCGCGTGTCGGGTCAGCCGTTCCGGGGATTTGAGTTTGGCATCCTCGCGAACAACATTAACTGCATTATGTGCCATGCGGAGATCAATTCGCTCGATCTTTTCCGCAATACCGATCCGTCAATGTACGGCGAGTTCGATCGCGTGAAGATGGCGGCGCTCGAGTCGCTCATGATTCGCACGAATGAGAACATCAGCACGGAGATCGCGGGCACGACGTATACCCGTGGTTCCGTTTATAACCATGCATGGAGCGCGTTGAACTCCTCCAGTTTGGCATCATCGAACTTCAAGGCGTTTCACTTTAGTTCGACCAATGGAAAAATAACGCAGAACGGAACGGGCGGTCTTACTGTCAGCAATCTCTCGAACGCGACAACGAATTCGAACGGCAAACTTAACCAGTTTGCGAATTTGTACCTGAACTATCCGACCGACGAAGACGCCATGACGGACGGCACTTTGCCGACGAGTTTTCCTGCGCCGTTCCCGGATGACGACGGTGACAAGATGGTTAGCCAGGACGAGTTCGACAAGGTTATCAACAGTGCGAACGGAAGCATTACGTTCGAGCTTGATCCGAGCCTCATTGGCGGTTCCGTTACGGCAGGTGTTGCGTATGGTGTGCCCACGGGCTCTACGTACACCGGTACTTCATTGCCGACGGCGTCGAACAGCGCGCTGAGCCAATTGCAGGCGGATGGTTCTTATGACGGGAATCTCATACTGATTGGAACGGAAAGCGATCCGATTGTCATTGACCGGAAGGTTGCCGTGAACGGCGACATTATCATCAAAGGTAAGGTCAAAGGCTGGGGTCAGATTTACGCGAAGGGCAATGTGTACGTCGCAGGCGACGTGACGTATGCCGACGCGCCGGGAGAGTTTGGCGTTGCTGCTGACGGCACCACCAACGGTTTCGCGCTTACGGCGGGCGGAAGCATCATGATGGGCGACTATCTGACGATTCGCGGGAAGCAGCACACGGCAGACACGGGTAAGTACCCGGCTGGTGGCTTTATTGATATGCGCCAAGCTAACCGCAACGTGACGCTTACGAAGAGCGGATCTCCAAACCAGACACACGCTATTGGATACTTCGATTCGGGAGTGACGGATACAGGCGCGGCTCAGGGACAGCAGCCGCAGGTTAGCTTTACGACATCCGAGCTGATGCTGTTTAATCGCCGCGAGTACGAGAAGGCACAGGCCAACGCGTCGTACAAACCGCGCTATTATCGGTTGAAACCGTCAGCGCCGGTGTATCGATACACCTCGTCGGATGAGCATACCGTGAAATACAACGAGTCCGGCGTGGTCGCGATAACGAATCTGACCAACGCGGCGGTCCACGATTTGAATCCAAAAAATTTCTGGGTTTCCGAAAGCCAGCTCCGCAATTTCTGGTATGCGGATGAAATGACGCGTCCGTCCAGCGGACGTCCATTTAACTTTGATGGGCTGTTGTATTCGAACAACAGCATATTCGCGATAACCCGCAGCAGCGGACGCCACAACTCAAACACGCGTGGCCGAATGACGGTCCGCGGTGGAATCGTGTCCGCAGACCTCGGCATTTTCGTGCCGGGGCCGGATTTCTCGGAGCCCCGCACGGCGCTGCAGCTTTACTATGACAAACGCGTGGCAAACTTTCTGCGCGTTGAAGACACGACGCGCGTAGCGTTTCGTCGCATGACGTTCCGACCGGAGACCGGCATGTACAACAACACCTCGGGAGGAACCGGCGGCGGCACGACTGGCGGAACCACCGGTGGCGGCACCACTGGCGGTTAAGGAAGCACTTAGATCGGGACTGATATGTTTGAACACTGTCTACCTGCAAGACTCTGAATAGGAGAGAATGATCGATGGAGACGAAATGGAAGCTTGGAGGATTTATCGCCGCGGCGCTGCTGGCAACCAGCGCGCCGGCCGATACTGTCGTGCTCAAGTCGGGCATTTCGGTAGACGGCGTGGTCTCCAAAGTGAACGACAATTGCATCGCCGTTGAATCGGGCAACGGACGCATTGTCTATCAGAACGACGAGATCGAGAGCATCGAAAAGAACGACAAGAAGGGGACGCTCGATCTTGCGCGGGTGAACCCCGCGGCGCTACGGCATGAGCAAGAGTTGGAAAAGCAGACGGGTCTGAACGCCGAACAGCGGGAGAAGGTGATTGCCGTTGTCGACAAGCTGGCGGCGGAGGAAGCCAACGAACGGAACCTGGCGATCAAGCAATTAATTGGCATGCAACAGCAGTTCGACGTCTATCGCTTCTTGAAGGAATCGCGGCAGGGCTTCGGGGCTCGGGTAATGCCCGGAGTGCTTGAAGTGATGCTGGCGCTGAACAAGTCTGAGACGAAGCCGATAATTCTGGACATGTTGACGAATCAAGTGCCTGGCCTGCGGGCGGCCGCGTTGCAGTTGCTGGGTCAGCATAAGGAACTGGCGTCGACCGAGACGATCGCGCGCGGCGTGGCGGACGCGGATATCGATGTGCAAATAGCCGCGATAAACGCGTTGGCGCAGTCCGGCGATCGTCGCGCGACGCCGGTCCTCTTGAGCGCGCTCGCACAGAACAGTCCGCGCCTTCAGAACGCGAGCAAGACGGCCTTGGGCCGTTTGTGGAGCCAAGAGGACAAGGCGGTGTCTTTTGATACGTTGGAGGCGTGGAACGCGTTTTGGGCGGAGAACAGCGCAACGGTAGCGAAGGGGATCGAGCTTGCTTCGCTTGAGCCTTTATTCATCCTTCCGCCAAATACGTATGTGCTGGTGCACGAATAATTTCTTGGGGCAGGAAGGTTCGTAATTGGGGTTTAGCGCCCGCGCGGGATGCCGCGCGGGCGCTGTTTTCTGCATCTTTTAGAACCGGGATGAGGTCAGTTTCACGTCGGCACGTTTCCATGCGGACTTGAACTGTTTGCGCACCGCGCGGGCCTCATTGGATTTGCCTTGCGCTTCGAGACTTTGACGCAGGCCGAAAAGCGCCCAACCGTTGCGCGGGAATTGTTTCAGGTCCTCGCGGTAGGTTTTCTCCGCCTCTTCGGGGCGTTTCGCGTCGAGGTACGCCGCGCCCAGCAGCAGGCGCGTCGGCTGATACCACGCGGGCGGTTCGTCTTAGTTCAAAGTTTCTTCCAGCGCGAGGGCTTCCTGGAACGACTTGATTGCGTCGTCGAGCTTCCCCTCTTTGCGCGCGATATCGGCGGTCAACACGAGCGAGGCGATGGAGAGCAGCGTCTTCGCCGAGTTCATGTTGGCCATCTGGTCTTCCGGCGTGGCGTCGCGAATCTTGACGAGTTGCTCTGCTTCCTGCTTCGCGCGATCCAGTTCGTTTAGGCCGACGAAGGACATTCCGCGCGCGTACAGCCATATGCCCGTTGTGAATTGTAGTTCGAGCGGCGGGCGCGGTTCCTGGAGCATCTCGTTCCATTTTCCGAAGCGCACCAGCGCGTAGTACGGCGTAGGGGAGAAGAACTCCATGGGCGGCATTGCGAGCACGTTGCTCACCGGAACCTCGCGAACGAGGTCACGCGACGCGCTCAGGGCGCGCTTGTAGTTTCCTCCGATGGCCGAGCAGGCCCAGATGAAATGGATATTGTGCGGGAAATACATCATCGGATAGGCGCCTTCCGGTTTACGGAAGTTTAGAAATGCGCGGTCAACGTCCGCGGCCTTCACGTTTACACGAACGCCGTCTTCGTATCGGCCCACGCGTATGTAGGTGTGCGACGGCATGTGAACCAGATGGCCCGCGTTTGGCGCGATTTTGGCGAGGCGATCTGCGTGTGGTTCCGCTTTTTCCGGATTCGGCGAGGCTTCCGTCGAATGGATGTAGTAGTGAATGGCCCCGGAATGTTTCGGATTGCGTTTGAGCACCGTTTCCAGCGTCGCGAGAATTTCGGGTGTTTCCGGCGCCGGTGTGCCGTCTTTGGACCAGAGTTGCCAGGGGCGAAGGTTCATCATCGATTCGGCGAACAAGGTAAGCGCGTCATCATCATTTGGGTACTTTTTCGCGAGCGCGCGCATAGCCTCGGAATAGGCCCTATCGAGCGCCGCGCGATCCGCGTTTGGATCGTCGGAAAAGCGGAGCGCCATCGCTTCGATGTAGTCGCGCTCCGGTTGTGAAACTGTCGGCGCGAGTTCTAGGGCTTTGCGGCTCGCTTCGAGGCTTGCCTTCGCGCGAAGCTCGTCCATGGGCAAATTGTAGTTCGGGCCTTTAGCCGCGGCGATGCCCCAGTAGGCCATGGCGCATTTCGGGTCGTGCTTCAATGCCTCGCCAAAAGCCAGGTGCGCCTCGTCGTGGTTGAAGGCGTAGATTAAGCGAAGTCCCTGATCGAAATACGCCTGCGCCTTCGGGGAAGTGGTCGTGATTTGATGGCGAACATTGCCAAGTCCGTCGAAAAGCGGGACTTCCGTGGAGCCTTTGGCATTTCCGTGCGCGCCGGCGAACGCCTGGACGCATAGTGTCAATGCGCAAAGCATCGACGCGTATACTTTGAGTTCCATTTTCATGTTCGCCCTCCTGTTCTTTTGCGCAGGAACCTATGCGCATCTGCCCGGCCCACACTGCCGCGCAGCGGCACCTACAACTGCTTGTCGAACCAATCCGCCATTTTGCCGACTTCATCCGGCAGCGTGAGCCACGGGTGGCCGCCGCCGGGCTTTACGAAGAGCTCGGCGGAACCGCCAGCGGCTTTGACCGCTTCGACAAATACTTCAGACTGCTGGAGCGGCACCATCGGATCCGCATCGCCGTGGTACAACATGAAGGGCGGCATTGGGCCGGCCGTCACCCGATATCGGGGCGACAGCTCCTTTGCGCGGGCGTCGATCTCCTCCGGCGTCTTGCCATCAACGCCGCCGGTGAACAGCAGACTGCCGATGGTCTTCGAGTAATCCGGCCGCTTTCCTCCCCAATCAATGAAGTCGGTGGGCGGAAAGAAGACTGAAACCGCTTTAACGCGGGTGTCAACTCGATTGAGTTCTTTTTTTGCGTCGGCGATACCATCTTCCGGTGTGACGCTTACAAGCAGCGCAAGATGACCGCCCGCGGATGCGCCCATCAGGCCAAGGCGATTGGGATCCACGCCATATTTTTCAGCGTTTAACTTTACCCAGCGGATTGCGGATTTCGCGTTTGCGGCCAGTTCGCTGCCGGAGAATTTGGAGACGGATCCCGGCCGCATTCCGAATACGACGTAGCCCCGGCGCGTGAAGATGTTAAATACTTGCGCGCGTTCGTGGTCGTTCATTTTGCCGCGGTCCGAATGCCATGCGCCGCAGACGATGTCGATTATCGCGAGGCCGTTTGGCGGAGCGGTCGGTTTGAAGATGTCGGCGACGAGACCCACGCCGTGTACCTCGTCATATACGACATTCATTTCGCGCGTATACGGCGCGTCTGGCTTATCCTGTGCCATTGCAGGTGCGGCGAAAATACATGCCGCAATCACCATTCGAAATAAAACCTTCACAATTCCATTCCTTCCTTCGCCGCGCGAAAGTGTGTTCTCTGCTCCGCGGAGCGTTGTTGACTATGGCGCGGTGGCGCCTTGATCGATCCACGCAGCGATTATTGCAGCATCGGCGGCGCTCATCATATCGCCTTTTGGCGGCATCTTCTTTACGCCCGGTTCGCCCTTGATGCGTTGGACAAGGTTGCTGCCAGCGCTGTTGCCCGCGACAATTCTTGGGCCTTTGCCGCCTTCTTGAACAGCGCTTTCGTGGGTGTCAAGGCTGTAACCGCCCTTTGTGCTGCCGTCCATATGACATTCCGCGCAATGCGTGGTCAAGAGTGGCTTCACGTCCGCCGCGAAGGATAGGGATTTCGCTTCCGTTGGCGGTGCGGCCGTCGCGGCATTAGACGTTTCCGCGGGCGCGCTTTGTGGGGCGGGGCTGCCACACCCTATGGCTGCGATACCGGCCACGAGCAAGGGGGTAATGCGGATCCAGGTCATTGTTCACCTCCATTTGTGTTGGCATTAGAATCGGATGCGAAGAGGTGGCCGTATTTCAACGGCTTTCCTTCTTCCCACGGTTTGTATTCATTGCAGAACGTTACGCGTTCACCGAGGGGAGGGTGAGAAGAGCGCAATATTTTGAGGATCGGATGTGGATACGGGTATCCGAGATTGTCTTGATTCATTTTTGCGAAGGCGGCCGCGCCCGCATAATTATCGCGGGTCAATTCCAGGGCGAACCGATCCGATTCGTGCTCCTGATACCGGATCAGCGCGAGGGCCGCGGGTTGGAGCAATATGATGGCGATGGCCATGAGCATCATAATCAACGGATACGATGCGACGTCGGAGAGTTGATCGAAACCCATGCGCTCGCCGTACCGCTTCATGATCCACCCCGATGTCTTGTGAACAAAATAAAAACCCAAAAGGGTCAGCGTGCCGAACAGCATGATGCCGTTGTACACATGCCCGAGCACGAAATGGGCCATTTCGTGGGCCATCACAAAGAGAAGCGAACGCTCTTCCAGCC
>CALEZK010000404.1 GCA_937928585.1 uncultured bacterium
AGCTACGCTTGCGCGGGTTGGCGAAAGCGCTAAGTTTGTAGCCGAGTATTCGACGGCGCCTGCCGCTCCGGAAGGACAGGAGTCTGCCTGGATGCAATTGGCGCGTCGTTGCGTTGAGATAGGGCGTTGGGATGCGGTACGAGAGTATCTCCTGTTTGCGGCGACACAATCGGAAGAGTATTCCCAGCCGCTCATGCGGATTGGAGACTTGGCACTGGAATTCAAGCAGTTTGGCGTTGCCAGTACTACATTCGCCGAACTCGCGGAAGCGGAACCGAAGAATCCGCTACCGTGGATACGCATGTGCGAGATTGCACTTGAGAACAACAATTTGCCACAAGCCCGGCGATATCTGGATGAAGCGGAAGCACTCGGCGGAGATCCCGTTGTGACTGCGCCACTACGCGCCAAAGCAGGAGCTACCCCGCCGGAAGAACAACGCAAGACACGCACGATTCTGGACTAGGATCACGTCGTTCATTTTAGTTTTTTGGACCTGTCCGAAGCGCAAGGGTTTTCTTGTTGCTTCAAGAGGAAACGTCCAACGCTCGGACGCCTGTCCTCTCGAGCCCGTACTCGATTTCGCCATGACAGGAGGTGGGAATGACCATTCCGGTGGAAGTTGTGGACACCTCGCAGAAATTGCTGCTCGCATTTGTTCTGGCGGGCCTGCTTGGCTTGGAGCGGGAGCGAAAGGGTCGCGCCGCCGGGTTACGCACCCATATCGTTGTGTGTCTGGGGTCGACACTTGCGATGATCGTTTCGAGCGCGCTTTCGAATGAATGGCTTTCTCACGAAACCAGTCTACCTTTTGACCGGGGCCGTATTGCGGCAGGCATCCTCCAGGGCATCGGGTTTATCGGCGCGGGCACAATCATCAATGTCGGCAATGTGCACCGTGGCCTCACAACCGCGGCGATGCTGTGGTTTGTCGCGGTGCTTGGTATTTCGATTGGGCTCGGTTATTACACCATAGCCGTTTGTGCGACGGCGTTTGCACTTGCCGCCGTTTTGTTTCTGGAAAGACTCAGCGAATACGCATTCGCACCCCCAGCCGAATGTTTATTAGACGTTGAAATTTGTTCCGGCATTTCCGGTATCCACGAAGTAGAGCGTTTTGTTGAAGCGCGCGGCTATATCGTCACGGTGTCCCGCATAGAGGCGAGCGCCGAAGGAAAATGTGTAACCGCGGAGTATGTAGTCAACGGCAAGCCGGGGGAACGAATCGAATTGCTGTTAGACGCGCTTCAGAAGAATTTCGCCGATATTCGAAAACTTTCTTTGCAGCGCTAGTGTCGCTGGTTAACGGTATTTTCGGTTGGCGTAAACTGTACATCATGCCAGTTGACTGAAAATCGAAGGAATCTACATGACGTTCACTCTGCACCGACTGATAATCCTGATTGGATGTATGACCAGTTTCGTTGGCGCGGAGCCCGCGCAAATCCTCGCAAGTGCGAATGCGGAACATCCGCGTCATAGCGAAGCCGCAATCATCACGCTCACGGATGGTTCACTTTTGCTTGGCTGGACAGAATTCTACGGTGGCGACAGCGCAGACCATGGTGCGGCGCGGTTATCGGGGCGCATTTCCAAGGACGCAGGAAAGACTTGGGGGGAACCCTTCGTACTGGTTGAGAATGACGGTGGACGCAACGTAATGGAAGTCAATTTCATGCGGCTTTCACCGGATACGATTGCCTTGTTCTATTGTCAGAAAAACACGGAGAGCACAGACTGTCGAATCATGATGCGGAAGTCTGGAGACGAAGGAAAAACTTGGAGCAAGGCATTGCAACTGAGTCCAGACAACAAATACACAGGACTTACCAATGGCCGCGCGATACGGTTAAAGTCCGGGCGTATTCTTTTAGAGGCTTGGGAGGGTGGTGATAGTTACTGTGTGCTTTCGGATGACAACGGCAATACGTGGCGCGATGGCGCGCGGGTGAGGCCGGAGGGAGCAGAGTGCTGGGAGCCGGCGTGCATCGAGCTGAAAGATGGGCGCGTGCTGATGCTGATGCGCACGGGAATCGGCGGTCAGTACATGAGTACTTCGGACGACGGCGGCGAAACCTGGGGCACGCCAACGGCCACTATGCTCGAAGGTTCCGCGGCACCGGTTGCCGTCACGCGCGTGCCGAAAACAGGAGATCTGCTTGCGGTGTGGAACCATAACCCGGGGCGGAATGCGCGCCATCCATTGACGTCGGCACTGTCTAAAGATGAAGGGAAAAGTTGGGTGCAACTAAGGGATATCGAATCCGGCGATCATGATCAGTGGGCATACCCCGCGATAACCTGGAGTGGCGACACCGCGTTGCTGACGTATTTTAATTACGCGGGCGGACATTCCCTTCTGCTCAAGCGCATACCCGCGGATTGGTTTTACGCGCAGGAGTGACGCGCTTGGCCAGCTAGAGGCGGAACACGCGCTGCGCATTTTCTCTGAAGATCTTCTCGCGCACATCCTCGGGCAATTCAATTTCCTTGTACATGCTAATCTGCGGTACCTGTTGGCCGGGCATGAGGTAATCCGTTCCAAACATCAATCGGTCTGCGCGCCGAATTAGAAACTCCTTGCCAAATTCCACATCGCGCAAGATGGCGTTTGAACCGCTTCCCGCGCTGAGATCGCCGTAGATACTGGGAAAACGATCCATCAGCGCGTCGATGGCCCCGCCCGGTGTAGTTTTTCGATTGGGGTAACCGCCGAAGTCGTCTGTGGTAGCGTCGCCGGAGATGCTCGCCCACCATCCATTTGCATGCCCAATGAAGATGCCGTCTGTCACGGTTTCGAGCACTTTTGCGAGGCCAGGCAAGCCGGGTCGGTCCGTGTTCCGCACATGGTCCAAGTGAAAGAGAATTGGAAGTTTTAGTTCGGCGGCCGCGGCGAAGACTTCGATATTGTTCGGCTCATCAATTGGCCCGCCGCATTTGTGTTCACCGTAACCGACAACACCTGCGTCAATGTATCGCTTCAGATGTTTCACTTTCGCTTCGAACGAGTTCAAGTAATTCGCGCGCGGATCAATGCAACAAGAGGGTATAAGTCGATCGCGGTGCTGCTCCGTCTCGCGTAAAACATACTCGGTGGTGATCAAGTGGTCCCAGGACTCCGGATTCACCAGCGGCAGAACGAACGCCCTGCCAATCTCAACCTTGTCCATCCATGCGACCAGCGCTTCCGCCGATAGCGGAGGCTTTTCTCCGAATCGCTGGGTAATATGCGTGTGGACGTCGATATAGCGATTTGGCAGTTGTGGCGAATCTGCCGCCAACAGCGGGAGGGAAGCTCCTGCGACTGCGAGGGTAGTTACGCCCGAGGTGTGGAGGAACTCACGACGGCTGATGTGTTGCAAGTTTGACTTCACTGGCAAATATCCTTGTGTTCCAGTTAGTAGAACAAATACGGCCCTGTAGAGGCAATTGGAAGGGATGGCGGGATGGACTGCAGGAGTTCAAGCCAGATTACGCAATCAAGAACGTGGCTTGTCGTCCTTGTCAATGGCCGACAGGTCATCCCGAAGCAAGTCAATTCGGTATCCGACATCCTCGGCGAGTTGCAGCAAGACTTCCCAATCGCGAGGACCTGAATCCGGCTCATCCTCTTCAAGGACAGTGCGTGCTTCCGTCAAGCCTTCAATGAGGTTCTCATATCGCTCCTTATTGAAGTACTCGATGCCTTCGTACGCGTTGACCAATAGGTAGCGAAGCGTGTCCGGATCGTCCAGTGCGTTCACCAAGACGCGCGACAGCGGCGGAAGCGGTCCGCCCGACTGCTCCGCGCTGACGGAATAGCGCAACAGGATTCGCACGAGCGCGAAGGCAGCGCGCGCACGCTCCGCGTCATTCAATATCTCCACCAGCGCGGATTCCACCCTTTGGCTCAGGTGGTATTCGTCGAGCCAGGCGGAAAAGTCGAGGCACGCGCGCGAATCATTCAAAGATGCGCGCAACGCCGCAAGCAAGCTATAGGTAAAGGAGACACACCAAGGATCCAGCAGATTAAACGTTTGAAGCTGATCCTCGGTGAGGGAAGCTTCGTTTAGTTCAACGCGAATCGCGCTGCGCTTGCTGCAGTGGGCCAGATAGGGTCTTGCAAGTCCAACGTTTGCAGATTTGAGCCCCGTGTTACTTCCGATGCTGTCGATCAACGCGCTGAGCGAGGCGGTCAATTGATGTGTCGACTCGTCCGCTGTAGCGTCGTTCGACTCGTCGAGAAGTCCGCGGAGCACGTCCGCATTGAAAAATCGCGTAAAGGCGTCGATAACCGGCGCGAGTTCCCGATCCCTGCGTTCGTAGTCCAGGCTAAGTACGCCCCGGCCTTCGAGGTTCCACGCGAGACTTCCCCACGAGCCGTCTTCATCGTGAATCTCTCGCCAGTCGATGAATGCATGCCACTGATAGCCGTGCAATTGAACGAACATGCCCTGGTCGATCAGTTGGTGAGAGTGGCGAATGTACTCGAGACCTTCCCGGTGATCCCGGAAGGCGTAATAGAGACGATCATCGCGTCGAAGTCCCAGGGAATCCGCGAGCGACTTTGTTACGATGGAACCATCGTCTCCGCGCCCAGTGTTCAATCCAGTAGAGGTCTTTACCCAGCCCGAAGTCGTGTTGTAGGCGTTATTGTAAAACACGAGTGAACGTTCACCGCCAGCACGATTGGAGTATGCAAACACATTTTCGTCGACCCATCCGCCGGGAGTGTTGAAATCATAGAATGCGAAGTGCTCGACGCCACTGAAAAGATAGCGTTTATGGACCAGGGGGAAAATCTCGCGTTCATGCCGACGCACGAGGTCTTCGTCGACCTGTTCGTCCCAGTAGGCACGGCGGTACTCCATGCCGTATTTTTCGGTGAAGCCTTCGATTTGGCCGTGACCAAACATAGGAAGTCCGGGAAGGGTCGTCATCAGCAGGCAAACGCCGATGTATTTATCGCCCTTGCCAAACTGTTCCACTGCAGTGCGTTCGTCCGGGTTGTTCATGAAGTTTACGAAACGCTTCAGGATTTCCGGACTGAACTCCAGCACATTACGTACGGTCGCCCGATAGTTGGCATTCTGTTCCATCTTGAGCATGTTCATAAAGGCGCTGTTATAGACGCGGTGCATGCCCAAGGTGCGCACGAAATAGCCTTCCATCATCCAGAACGCCTCGGCAAGCAAGAGGGTATCCGGGACTTCGCGCGCCACGCGGTCGACGACTTCGCGCCAGAATTCTTCCGGCATTGCGCGATCAAAATCGTCGCGGCCCATGCCGAACTCGGCGCGCGATGGGATGGCGCCCGCATCGCCGAGCTTGGGAAACCATAGCCTTTGAAAATGTTTCTTCGCGAGGGTCATGGCGGCGTCGAAACGAATGATGGGGAATTGCCGCGCGACGTGCAGAATCGTTTGTATGACAGCTTCACGCACTTCCGGCATCAAGTAATTCAATTGTGCCGTGTCATTCCAAGGCATGCTGGTGCCGTCATTGCCGTGGTAGATGTAGCGCGTGTCGCCCGTGGCATGGTCGACGCGTTTGAATACGACGGCCGCGTCACGCTGCGTCCAGTATCCGTCTTCGATATAGAGGCCGACACGATCATCGTGTGAGAGATTGGGTCCGTTAAACGTATAGTTCGGGTAGGGCGGATACGACAGGGAAATGAACCAATGCGGGTGTTCGATGACCCAGCGCGAGAAGATGCCCATATGATTCGGCACCATGTCGCTAGCGAGGCGTATACCGCGCGCCCTCGCGCGGTCGCGCAAATTGGCATAGGCATCGTCGCCGCCGAGATCCGCGGAGATCGCATAGTCGAAAAGTGAGTATGCGGAAGACACCGCGTCCGGATTGCCCATCATTCGTTTAATGGTGGCGGAGGCCTCGGAGCGTTCCCAAAGTCCGATTAACCAGAGGCCGTTAAATCCCCATCGCGCGAGTTTATCGAGCTCATCATCAGGGATTTGGTCCAGTCTGTGGATGTTGCGCTGATACTTCTTTGATAGCTGATCGAGCCATACGTAGACGCTCTTGGCCATGAGTACAACGTTCGACATCCAGTCGGCATCGGGGGAGAAACGCTCGAACTCTGGATAAACGTCCGCCGCACCACCCTGTTTAGCGCCGAACTGCAATACTTCCGTCATGCCGCCGGGCACGAAACCGCCACGCTGTTTTGTTTCCTCGCCGACGATGTCCTGCACCGCTATCAGCCGCTCGGTTAGAGACTGCGGAAGGATCTTTGCCCATTTTTTTCGAATAAAGTCGAGTTGCGCTTCCAGTGAATCTGGGGCTGCGCGCATGGGAGCGCGAAGGCACTCGAACAAGGGGTCATCCAGCAGATCCAGGGCCGGTTGCCCTTCGAGGTACTGCTCGATATTGATCACCAATGGAATGTACGGCGCGCGAGAGCGGAGTGAGTCGTCGGAAAACAAGGGTGCAAACCGCTTCATAGCGGGATTGACCATGGCGAGACTCAGCAGAATCATCTCGCGTGCAGCGGCTTCGACGTTCGTCAGGCCGTCTTCACGGGTTGAGAGAAATTCAGATGGTTCAATAGCGCCCAGTTTCACCGGTTGCGGCGGGTAGAGCGTAACAAAAACCGGGGGCGGCGTGTTGACAACGGACTCGCCTTCATGCTGTTTCGTCCAGCCGAAGGCAGACTGCATCACGCCAGGCAACTGGTGCGCGCAATAGTAATCGATCAGGAAGCGCATCACCTCGGTCACGATACCAAGGGTGAGCATCTGGCCTGCGCTTACCGGCGACGCGCCAGCATCGGGCGCGATGGGCGATTCCTGCATTCGGTGGGCAAACATGCGAACGCCGCGCGTATCGATGGGTTTCCCGCGGTCAACATCACGGGAAACAAGATCCAGAACGCGGTAGCGATCCCAAACGTCGGCGCGCAGGGCAAACCCGAAGGGAAAATATGTGCTTCTTTGATAGTCCATGTGAGCGAATCGAACCGCGCGGTGCGCAGTCGATGCCGTAGCATACAGGAGTCGAGGCCCCGCATGCCAAGAAAAATGCGCTCGTGCGGTCAAGGCGATCGCGATTCTAGGGGCGTCCATTTGAGTGCACGCGTGCTTCGGCTGGAAAGTGCGGGATTTCGGCGCTATGCTCATGCGTTCCGCAGGAGTACAGTTGTCACATGAACGCAGAGATCGTAATGATAGGCACCGAGTTGTTGCTCGGTCAGATAGTAGACAGCAACGCGACGCACATTGGTCGCGTGCTTGCCGAAAACGGCATCGGGCTCTACCAGAAAACGACGGTTGGCGACAATCGTCAACGCATAGCGAAGGTCCTGGAATTGGCTCTGGAGCGGGCGGACGTTGTCTTAACATCCGGCGGGCTTGGCCCAACGGAAGATGATCTCACGCGGGAAGCGGTGTCAGACGTTTTTGGTCGGCCGCTCGAGTTTCGGCAAGACGTCTGGGATGAGGTGATGGAGCGGTTTGCCTTTGTCCGTCGTCCGGTTACGGAGAACAACAAGAAGCAAGCGCTGGCACCGGAAGGCGCGCGGATCATAACGAATCCCAACGGCACCGCGCCCGGCATCATTTGCGGCGACGCGCGCGGCGAGATCATCTGCATGCCCGGCGTGCCTCGCGAGCTATTTGCCATGCTCGCGGACAGCGTAATTCCCTACCTGCGAGAAAAACACGGCATGACCGGTGTCATTCATCAGCGCGTATTGAAAGTATGCGGCGTTGGGGAAAGTTGGGTCGATTCCAAGATGGGCGATCTCATGGCGACCTTGTCAAACCCGCAGATAGGCGTTCTAGCGTCGGCGGAATGGGTCCGCATTCGTATTTCCGCGAAGGCCGATACGATCGAAGACGCGAATCGGATGATCGACGAGGTGGACGCGAAAGTCCGCGAGCGGATGCCCGGCCTCATCATGGGTACAAATGACGATACAATCGAAGGCGTCCTGGACGCCTTGTTTGCCGCACGGGGTTGGCGAGTTGCAGTTTCGGAAACGTTCACTGGGGGCATGATTGCGCAACGGCTCACGGTCGCGCGGGCGACGTGTTTTGCGGGTGCGCTAGTCGAGCCAATTCGCCACAACTCAAGTACGAATGGCGCTCACACGGCCATTGAAGCCGCCAGGCGTGCCTGCGAAGCTTACCAATCCGAGTGCGGACTCGGCGTCGTAACCAATCCGGAGACTTCGACGGTCTACGGTGCGTTCGTTGCTCCCGATGGTGTATCGGAATGGGAACTCGGATATGGGAAGATCGATGCGCTGATGCAAACCCGGACAGCAGTTCATTGCCTCGAACGCATGCGGCGGTATCTCACGGGGGTGCTTACTCGCTAGGATTTGCCCTTCCTTTGTGTTGCACCGCCGTCCTGCTATCCGCCACAATGACGCCTTCACCGGGAGGGAATTGTCATGCGTCCGTATCTTGCCCTGTTAATTGTGCTTGGTCTTGGCTTTTCCGGATGCAATCCGGCACAAACACCTTCCGCACCCGCTGAGCCTGGCGAGACGAAATCCGCCCCAGCCCCAACAGCCGACGCCAAGACCAAGGTCGCATTTGTATCCAACAATACTTCCGATTTTTGGATCATTGCGGAGGCAGGCACGCGGAAGGCGGAAGCGGAGCTTGGTTGCGAAGTGATATTCAAGAGACCAGCGACGGGAACGGCGCAGGAACAGCAGCAAATAATTGAGGATCTCATCGTGAACGGCGTTTCCGGCATAGCGGTGAGCCCAAACGATCCTCAGAACTGGACGGACACGCTCAACGGTTTCGCAAAACAGGTGAATATTGTCACGCAGGATTCCGATGCGCCTGAAAGCGATCGGATCTGCTATATCGGCACGAACAATTACGATGCAGGCAAGGCGGCGGGCGAGCTGATCAAGAAGGCGTTGCCGAACGGCGGCAAGATCATGTTGTTCGTTGGCCGGATCGATGCCCAGAACGCGCAAGATCGCCGGAAAGGAATTGAAGACACCCTCGCCGGCACGAACATCGCGATAATCGATACCCGAACTGACGAAACCGATCGTGCCAAGGCAATCAGTAACGTGCAGGATACGCT
>CALEZK010000405.1 GCA_937928585.1 uncultured bacterium
GTGGTATCCCGTGCATGGATTGGGAGACGGGTTCGAGTATGCGACCCGGGATGTGGCAATTCAGACTGGGCGGGACGAGGCCGGGATTGCGGTGCGCGTTCTCGCCACCAGCGTCTTTTCGGATTCGATTGTCAGTGTGCGGTCGGTAAGCGCGCAAGCCGGCGGCGGGGTAATCGACACTGTAAATCTTTCGCCGGCCGCGCCTGTCGTGGTGCGCGCAAAAGCGGCGCCTGAGGAAATAGTGGCGATAGAGGTGCGCGCATCGGACGGCAAGGTGCTGGCGAGTTATCAGTCTCCGTTGGCGATTCCGCAACGCACTGCGCCGGCGCCGCCGCAAGTGCTTGCGGCGGATGCGAGCATCGAACAGATCTATCTCGCAGGCGTGAAACATGAAGAGCGCATCGAGCCTGGGCCGGCGCGCGCCGCCTATGAGAGATGCATAGCCATCGACAACAACTACACCGACGCACGCGTCGCCTTGGCGCGAATTGACCTGGGCCGCGCGCGGTATGTGGACGCGATTGCGCATGCCCGCGCGGCGCTTGAGCGCGATCCTAACTGCGGCATGGCTTGGTACTATCTCGGGTGCGCACTGCTTGAGTTGCCGGAGTCCGAGCGCGATGCCGATCCCGTCGATATTGCGTATAAGGCGGTCGGCACGATCGAAAACGCCGCGTTGGGACACGACCTCGCCGGCCGCGCCCACATGCGCGCGCGTCGTTACGCGGAGGCGCTTCCCGAGTTTCAACGGGCCGTGTTCAAGAACCCTGGCGATATTGCAGCGCGCGAAAACTACATGACGGCGCTCTACGCAAACGACAAGTTGGGTGAAGCCCGGCAGTTCGCCCGCGCAACCCTGGAATCCGATCCACTCAATCTCGTGGCGCGCGCAATCGTGGGGTTAGACCGGCCAAGCGATCTGTTTGAGTTTGGAAGTTTCATGCGAGGACGCTTGGGTTCGGTAGAGACCGCGATTTACTTTGGGAAAATGGGCCTGCCTGTTGACGGGCTTCGTTTGCTGGAAGAGGTTTATAGCGAGCCGTTCCCCAATACGGTCGGCGTTTTGTATCAAGGCAATTTCACGGACATGCGATTGCGCGCTACGCAGTGGTATGTGCTTGCCTGGCTCGCGCACCTCGTGGGCGACGTCGAGCGATCGCGCGGATTTCTTTCGCAAGGCAAGGCGGTGGATGCGGAGTATGGCGCCCACGCCGATCCGATCTATCTCGACATTCTGAATCACGCGATTGCGGTCAACCCGGACGACGCAAACGCACTGTTGTTTCGCGGAAATCTGTACGCGCACTTTGGCGACCTCACGCGCGCTGTCGCGGATTGGGAGGCTTCTGCGGCGTTGCCGAAGGCCTCCAGCATGGTGGTGCGCAATCTCGCGATGCACGCATGGAAGAAGGATGGAGACCAGGCGAAATCGACTGCCCTGTATCAACGCGCAATCGAGCTGCGACCGGACGATCAGGGCCTGTATCGCGAAGCCGCTGAAATGCTGGTGGAATTTGGACGGCGCGAGGACGCGATTGCGCTCATTGAGAACATGCCGGCCGACCGCCGCCGAAGGAGCGATACAACCGTCATACTCGCCAATGCCTATAACGAGGAGAAACGATTCGACGATTGCATTGCGCTGCTTGAAAACGAGCGCTTTTCCAACTGGGAACTCAGTACCGGCCCGTGGCAGGCATTTCATCGCGCGCGAATCGAGCGCGGCAAGCTGCGTTTTGGCGAGAAGGACTTCGCCGGCGCGCTCGAAGACTTTTCGGCGAGCCTGACCTATCCCGAGAATCTGGGGGTGGGCCGTGCCGCAAGGCCGGCGGAAAGCGAAGGACTTTACTGGAAGGGCAAAGCTTTGGAGGCGCTCGGCAGAGACGAGGAGGCAAAAGCGGCGTGGCGTGAAGGCGCCAATGGCGTCGAAAGCTCAGAGCGCCAAACCGAGTTTGTGAATCGATGCCAGGAGGCAATTAGATAGGTCCATGCATCGCAACTTGTCATTGCACGTGGCGATGCGTGTCCAGTGCCAAATGCGCTACACTAGTATGATCGAAATGCGTTGCCCAATCGGAGAATTCTCGCCGTGTCAGAGACTATAACGAAAAAGCCCTCATGGCCGCGCCTGTTGTTGCGTTGGTCCATCCAGTTTGTCGTGGTCGTTGTTGTGCTGGGCACAGTCGTGATTGCCTTCATGCTTCGCGGCGCGCTGTACAACCGTTTTTATCTGTTTCCGCGCCAGGCCGAGGCCTGGGCGATGATCGATGCCGCGCGGCAAGAGGTTACGCTGGATGACGGCTGGACAGAGTACCGGGGTGTTTGTCATAGCCACTCTGAACTGTCTCATGATTGCGAAGTTAGACATCCCGATATCCTGCGCGCGGCAAAACTGGCCGACATCAATTTTATTTGCATGACGGATCACGCGCGCGACGGCGTTGCCGACTACTCGTGGGGCTGGCGCGACATTCACGACGGGGTGCTGTTTATTCGGGGCTTCGAGCTTGGACATGGTTACATGCCGTGGGGGTTGCCAGACGACACGATTCTCTCTCGCGACACCGACCCGGCAACTCTTGCGGAGCAGATTGCGGCGAAGGGCGGCGTCCTGTTCTTTGCGCATTCCGAAGAAGAGCGCGATTGGGAATTGCCTGAGTTGAACGGCATGGAGATTTACAACATCCACACCGATGTGAAGGACGAAGGCTACGACAATGGAATTGTCGGCGTTCTCTCCAACCTTGGCGGAGATTTCATCCTGTCGCTCGGCAAGTATCCCGAGCAGACCATGCGCCTTTTGTTTGACCGGCAGACCGCGATCCTGAAGCATTGGGACGAACTGAACATGACGCGCAAGATCGTCGGGATCACCGCCAGCGACGCGCATCAGAACTTCGGATTTCGCGGCGCGTATACAGAAGACGGACACTTGCGCTTCCGAGACAACAGTCCGGATGAGGGATCGGTGATTGAATTGAACTGGGCAACCCGGGGTTTGCTGGATCTGTTCTTTGGTCCCCTCGAACCGGGACGCCAACTGTTTCGCGTAGAGTTTGATCGCTACGATCGCAGTCTGCACTTTTCCAACACACATGTGCTCGCGCGAGACCTCACCGAGCCCGAGGTAATAGGCGCGCTGCGCGCGGGCCGCGTATTCATCGCGTTTGACATGCTCGCCGACGCGCGCGGCTTCACGTTCCTCGCCGAAGGCGCGGCGGGTAAAGCCGTCATGGGGGAGGAAATCGCCATTGGAGACGGCCTGACCTTGCGTGCGGAATCCCCTGTCCCATGCCGGTTCACGCTGGTCCACAATGGCGTGGCCGGTGCGGTGCAAGAGGGGCGCCACTTCGAATCAAAAGTCACGGAGCCGGGTATCTACCGGCTAGAAGCCGAACTCTACATCGTCAACGAGTGGGTTCCCTGGGTATACACCAACCACATTCGGGCGATGCCAAGACCGGCTGCGTAAATCTGCCAGTGCCTGTGCTATACTGATTATCTCAACGGACTTGCGCGTGCGTGCGGCGCGCGCGGGCCGAAATGCGGTGTTTTTCGCGGGGTAGGTGAAGGAGCGGTGTGCCATGCCTTCTGCGGCGCATTCCCTCGATCAGTTTGTTCGTTTTGTGGTGCTGCGGTATGCCCCCGCGTTTTTGGGCATTGCGCTGCTGGTTCTGTTCGGTGCTGCCAAAGAGCTGCCGCCTATTGACCGTTTCGAATCACAGATTAAGAAATTCGAAGCGGAGGACAAGGAAGCGCCGCCGCCTTCCGACGCGATACTGTTTGTGGGCAGCTCGAGTATTCGCCTTTGGGATCTGAAGGCGTCTTTCCCGGGTTTGCCAGCGATTAATCGCGGCTTCGGCGGCTCATTTCTCCGTGAGTCTACGTACTACGCAGAGCGTATTGTTATTCCGTACAAACCCAAAGTCATTGTCTTGTATGCAGGCGACAATGATATCGCGAGTGGAATCACGGCCGACGAGTTGCTGGGAGACTACAAGAAGTTCGTCGAAAAAATTCACGCGTCGCTTCCAGACACGCACATCGTATTTCTTTCCATCAAACCAAGTGTTTCTCGCTGGGCGTTGTACGACGAGCAAAAGAAGGCCAATGGGCTTGTAAACGAATTCAGCAAGGCCGATAAGCGGTTGCACTTTGTCGACCTCGGCGCGCCATTGCTCGGAGCAGACGGAAAACCGCGCGCCGACCTCTTACTCAAAGACGGATTACACCTCAACGAAGCGGGTTACGCGGTTTGGACCAGCGTTCTGACGCCGGTGCTTAACGGAATCCAGTCCTAGTGCAGACAGTCCCCCCTTCGCGCACGTTTGCATGGCCGGACGGCGTGCGGTGCGCGGTGAGCCTTACATTCGACGATACGCGCAGCACCCAGGCTGATTTCGGGTTGCCGATCCTTGCCGAGACGGATACCAAAGCGACGTTCTATGTTTGGCCGCGTCTAATGGGGGATCGAATCGATTTGTGGCGCGAGGCGGTGAAGCGCGGACACGAGTTTGGCAACCACACCGTGTCACATCCTTGCACGGGCAATCTCGAATTCACGCGCGCAAACGCCGTAGAGGATTACACGCTGGAACGCATGGACGATGAACTCGCGCGCGCGAACGAGATCATTGAAACTTCGCTGAGTGCTACCCCGGAGACCTTTGCCTATCCCTGTGGCGGTACCTTTGTTGGGCGCGGTGCGGAAACCCGCAGTTATGTCCCGCTTGTTGCGCGCCGGTTTACTGCCGGCCGGGGCTACTGGGAGCCCTACCCCAATGCGCCGGGCTTGTGCGATCTCGCGCATTTGCTCGGCTGTAGTTTCGATGCATTACCGTTCGATACCGTGAAGGGATATATCGACCGCACGATCGCCGAAGGCGGCTGGCTGATACTCGTTGGTCATGACATCCTCAAGGAAAACTGGCAAGGGGTCAACCCGGCAGTGCTTCGCCGGGTTTGCGAATACCTCAAAAAGCCTGAAAATGGCATCTGGACCGGCCCTGTCGCGGAGATTGCGCGATATGTCCGCGCCCAGCGGGGCGCTTGATGCCCGCGCCGCATTCTGGTTGAATGATGGGGTGCGCCATGCAACCGCGCGTGGCCACATACTTTGGAGGAAGACCCATGCGTTGGATCACCAGACGCGATTTCATGAAGCGTGCCGCGGGTTCCGTAGCCGTGTCGAGCGCAGCTTTGGCCGGCATTCGACCCGCGTGGGCGGCGGACACCCGGTTCACGGGGGCGATGAAGCGAACGCTTGGCAAGTCGGGAGTTCAATGCTCGCTGCTTGGCATGGGCACGGGGACTTCCGCCTGGAACGGCAGTTCCGCGCAGAATCGTAAAGGTCGCCCAGCGTTTGTGTCGTTAATCGAACATGCCTTCGCAAACGGCGTGACCTATTTCGATCTCGCCGATATGTACGGCGCGCACGATTACATGAAAGACGCGATGAAGAACACGGTCAAGCGTGAAGACGCGATGCTGCTCACGAAGACCGTTTCGCGCGAGCCGAGCCTTATCAAGGCGGACCTTGAGCGGTTCCGGCGCGAACTCGACACCGACTATCTGGACGTCGTGCTGCTGCATTGCCTGACGGAACCCGGCTGGGACACGAAACTGAAGCCGTGCATGGATGTCCTCGAAGAAGCCAAGCAGAAGGGCCAGATTCGCGCGCATGGATGTTCCTGCCACAATTTCGGCGCGATGGAAACCGCGGCAGCGTCGCCTTGGGTTGATGTGATGCTCGCCCGCATCAATCCTTTCGGAAAGTACATGGACGGCACGCCGGAGGAAGTGGCGGGTGTGTTGAAGAAAGCACACGACAACGGCATTGGCATCCTTGGGATGAAGATCGCCGGTCAGGGCGAAACCGCGACGAAACTGCCCGAATCGCTAAACTTCGTGCTTGGGCTTGGCTGTGTTGATGCGATGACGATTGGCGTACTCGAGCCCGGCGAAGTCGATTCCAATATCAAGCACATCGACGCAGTCCGCGTCGCCTAGTTTGCGCGCGCACAGAGCGCAATTCGTTTTTGATTGCGTCAATACCGCCCAGAGGCGGTATTGACGCGTTTTTGTTCACGCGCCAATAAACCGTGGAAAGAGAATTTATGCGATTTGTCTTAGCGATTCTGTTTATTGCCGTTACCGCCCTCGCGGAGCCCTTGCCAGCCCCCTTCGAATCGCTCGGCAAACCAGTCTTGAAAGCTGGCCTGATGGGTACGATTGTCGGTCCCGGCCCGACGGAGGGCTCAGAGCGCATTTACATCAATTTCCGCCAGGATGGTGGCAAACTCTTTCTGGTTTCGGTCGATCCAGACACGGGAAAATCGGAACAGTTCAAGTCTCCCGTAGGTACGGGCGCTTGGGGATTTATCGTTGGGCCTGATAACCGCATTTACCTCGGCACGCACGAAGGGCCGGACGCATCGGATAATGGTCAAATACTCGTGTTCGATCCCAAGCATCCGGAAAAGCAAATCGAAGTAGTTGGGAGACCATCCGAAACGGAAACCTACCTTTGGCAATTCTGTATCGGGCTGAACGGGAAGATCTACGGTTGCACGTATCCGAGCGCGAAGCTCGTATCCTACGATCCCAAGACGAACGAGATGACAGATATCGGCCGCATGGACGGCGAGATGATGTACTCGCGAAGCGTGGCCACTGGGCCAGACGGCAGAATCTACGTTGCAATCGGGTATGGCAAGGCGAACCTCGTTGTGTACGATCCGAAGACCGGCGAGCACAAATCGATCTTGCCTGAGACGTATTACGGTGATCCCGCGCAGATCTCTACCTCCGTTTCCAAAGGAGTTGATGGGAACGTGTACGTCGCGGCGATTAAGATGGAAACGTCGGATGACGGCAGCAAGCGTGCCGTGAACGTTACATTAAAAGCGAACGCTGATGACACGCTGACTGAAGTATCCACCCCGCCCGCCATGGCGACCAATCTCACGCTGAAAGACGGCAGGACCGTTTCAAACGTCTCGATCAACGGCACCTACGATCTCACGCATCCCGATGGCAAGAGCGAGAGTAAGACGTTCACCTACGCAGGAGACGGCGCAGGCCTGTTTTACGTTGCAAACGGTCCGCTGGGCCGCGTCTACGGTGGATCATTCATGCCGAACGAGCTCTTCTGGTATGACCCTGCCACGGGGGCGATGGAGAACCCGGGAAATCCGTCCGACGTAGGTGGTGAAATCTATTCGTTTCTCGATCATCACGGCTCGTTGTACATCTGTTCCTATCCCGGATCGTTTTTGTCCAAGTGGGATCCGGCAAAGCCCTGGAAATATGGCAAGGAGCCTGAGAGCAATCCGCGGGCCTTCGGTCCCCTTGGCCCCGGCCACTTGCGCCCTCGCGCGATGATCCACGGCCCGAACGACATGGTCTACATTGCCGGTTTTCCAGAGTACGGCAAGCACGGCGGCGCGCTCGGCGTGTGGGATCCGTCGCAGGAGAAGCTCGTCGAGAACTACAATCCACTGGTGAAAGATCAATCCATTCCCGCGCTTGCATACGACGCCAAGAGCGGCATTATCTTTGGCGGCACGAGCATTCACGGTGGCGGCGGCACGACGCCTACGCAGCCGGAGGCGAAATTCTTTTTGTATGATCCCGACGCAAAGAAGATCGTGATGGAGCACGCGCCCTTCGAGGGAGCTGAGTACATTCGCGCGCTCGTTATCGTTGGAAGGCGTGTCTTTGGAATATCCGGCGGCGACAACCTCTTTGTTTATGACATCGACGCGAAAGATTTTGTTCATCGCGCGTCGCTCAAGGTCGGTTCGATCCCTGATCTATCGATTGGCCTATGGAAAGATGGCTACCTCTACGGATTGACGAATAAGCGTGTATTTCGGCTTGATCCGAAGACTTTCGAGGTCACGGTACTGAGTGAATATCCGGGCCGGATACATTGCGGTTTCGCGATGGACGATAAGGGCATCTACTTCGGCGATAAAGCGGAGTTGATTCGATTTAATTGGTGAACAACGCGGGCTATCTGCGGTTGGTCCACAGTGGGTTCGTGTACTTCTCTTTTACCAAAGCCGCAATCGCTTCGCGCTCGTCGCTTCGGACCTTGTCGGAATCCGATTCGCCGCCGAAGGCACGACGGAAAACTGCGCGAACGGCTTCCGCGTCCAGCGGCAAGCTTTTAACAAAGCCCCGATGCGTTCGGTTGCCGCGATATTGCGGGCGATCGGCGGGTTCGAGCAGGTAGCGCTCCATCAAATCCGGATCCATGTTGTAGAGCAGCGTGCCGTGATGGAGGATGTAGCGTTTTCTGCGTTTTTGGGCGTTGCCCGATATTTTTCGTCCCGACGACGCTAGATCCGAAATGCCTTTATGCGAAGCGTTCACGCCTGCTTCGCGCAGCGCCGCCGCAAGCCGGTTGAGGATGAAGCAGTAGCTGCCGCGTATCGTGGCGATGTCGGGGAAGCGCTGGTGCGAAATCACGAGTGTGAAATTAAGGCAGCCTGGGCCCTGTAACACACAGCCCCCTGCGGAGCATCGCCGCAGGATGCGAACGCCGTCTTTTGCACATTGCTCTTCGCAAACGTGCTCGCGCAGCACCTGTGAAACACCCAGCACCACGAAGGGAGTCTCGCACTCCCAGATTCGAAGCGTATCCGTGCCACGTCCGGCTTCGGCGTCATCGAGCAACAAATCATCAAACGCCAGATTTTCCGCCGGACGCTTAAACGAAACGTCGACGACCCGCATGGGAGCGGGCCACGGCGTCGTCAAAATACTGCTCTTGGTGGCGCAGGATTCGGTCGATGTCTCCGGCGTCATCTTTTACTGCACCGCACTCGCCGTCTTTGTGATTGCCTGACCGGTTTTCGGGTCTACCTCGATATTCAGGTTCTCGTCGTCTTCGACGTAGAAAATATATCCGTCCATCATTTCGTGGAATGTTTGTGGCCCGTACTCCACAGTGGCTGTCGGATCAGGGTTGAACGGATTGAAAGCGCTGTTGTCGAATTGCGAAGCGCATTCAATCTTTGTTCCGGCGGGCAACTTTTTTGCGGTTTCCGGATTGAACACATACGGCATCTGCCATCCGAAACTGTAGTTCGGAATGACCAGCAGCGTTTCGTTCTTTCCATCCGGGTAGTGTGCGTAGAACTTTGTATTTTTTCCGCGAAGGTGCATGTGCACAAACAAAGCAATGGCGGTTGCGTCATTTTCGATCGTTTTCGTGGCGCCAACCGGTTGCGAGGCCTCGCCCGGCGGAATCGTAAATCCGCGCGCGCTTAGCACTTTGTGACGCGCCCGCTTCTTTACCACTTCCTTGGCATACCGCAAGCCTACCGTCATCTGGTTCGATTCCGGCTTACCCGTGGTCACATAGTGCACCTGGATTGTAAGAACAGCACCTTTTGGAATCAGGAAAGCGACGCCATCCGTCAGCATTGCAGGTGATCCGCCCGGCACGCGACCTGTTAGAAAGTTGGAGTCTTCCTTATAGCCCGCGGGCGGAATCGTGTATACCACGTTGGCATGATGCACCACGCGGGGATTGCTCGGTTTGATTTGGATGCCCTGTACCCAGGTGTCCTCGGGGAACATATAGGGCAAGGTGACATACTCGTAATCGATTACGCCCTGTGCCGGTAGCGCGAAAGTCTTCTCTTCCGTCAATACGAGATCCGGTTCACCGATGATCCATTCCGTGTCCGGATACGTTGGAGGCGCAGGCGCCTTCGCGATATCGCCCATGGGCCTTCCACTAGCCTCCCATTGGAGAATCGTGCGCTTCTCGTCCGGCGTAAGGGTCCAGGCGTTTGCCCAGGTACCGAAGTCCGGGTGCGCATACCAGGGGGGCATCCGGCCATCGTTGACCGCCTCGGCTATTGCGCTTGCTTTCGACGCAGTTTGATCGTAATTCGAGAGGCTGAACGGCGCTTCTGCGCCATCGCGATGGCAGGGCATGCAGCTTTTCTGCAAGATGGGAACGATGTCCTGCGCATAAGTGATTTCGCGCGACGGCGCCGGTACTTCCGCGAACGTGATCTCGCAGCCTTCCACCGGCGTTTCGGGGATCTCCACCGACTTTCCATCGAGCACTGCGTCAATTGCCAGGGCGAGATCTTCCCGACCAACATTCGGGCTTGCGCCGGATACGCGGAATTGATCATCAATGCGACCGCGATAACGGATCACGCCATCCGCATCCAACACGACCGCTTCCGGCGTGCGCGTCGCGCCCAGCGCCATGCAAACGCCCCCGTCAATGTCTTTAACGACAGGCACGTCAATTTTGTACTCGATTGCGTGGTAAGCCATTTGCTGGATCGAATCGTCCGCAGCGGCATTCACAAGTGCGAAGACGACGTTTTTGCCCGCATAGGTTTTGTTGAGTTCGTTGATTTTTGGGAGGTAGCGTTGCGCGACCGGACAGGTGGTCGACGAGAACACAAGAACGTACGCTTTCGCCTCGCCCAGGTCTTTCAGCGTCCGCGTAACGTAGCGAATGTCCTTAAACTCGAACTTGGCCGCTTTGGTGCCAACTTCGACTCCTGCGAACGCGCCCGGCGTTAATATCGCCGACGCCAGCAATAAACACACGATTGCCCGGATCATGCTTGCCCACCTCCACCGTGTAGCAGTTTTGACTCCATGCCGCGTCAGCCTTCGCGGCCTAGATTGACTATACACCAAGAAAGGCTGGGGGATCATGCACGGCGTGGCGGGAACGCGGGGTGTGTCCGCCCCATCAGGAAGCATGTCAAACGGTGCTAAGGCCCAGCAGGACACGCGCGCGTTCGAGAGCGAGGTCGATATGGGTGGTCACATTGTACTCGCCGATTTGCTCCAGTAAGCCGCTTTTCTCGATTGCTTCTCGGGGTTGGGGTTGGACACCGGACAGTACCAGCGTTGTGCCCTGCCGCTGGCATTTCCAGTGGAACTCCCGGAGTGCATGCAAGCCGGTGGCGTCTATGCTGGGTACTTTGCGCATGCGCAGAATGAAGATGCGGGGAGGCCGTTCCATTTGCCGCAATACGTCTTTTAACCGGTCCGCAATCCCGAAGAACAACGGACCGTTAATCTCGTAAACCTCAACCGCGTCGGGCACATCTTTCTTGCTGGTGGCGTCCGGGTCATCCTGCATGTCGCCATCGGCCAGTTCGTCGGTGATCTCCGATATGCTGGAAACCTCGGCCATGCGCTTCATGAAGAGCAAAGAGGCCAGCACGACGCCGACCCCGACCGCGATCGTGAGATCGGTGAAGACGGTGAGGAAAAACGTGGCCAATAGTACGGCGACGTCGCTACCGGGGGCGCGCAGGATGGAGCGAAAATGGTCGAGTTCGCTCATGTTGTACGCGACCAGCATGAGCACCGCGGCCAGCGTTGCCAACGGAATATGTGATGCCAGTGGCGCGGCGACAGCCATCACTACGATTAACGTTACGGAATGGACGCCCGCGGACAATGGCGTGCGTCCGCCATTTTTGATGTTTGCGACAGTGCGGGCGATTGCGCCCGTCGCGGGAATTCCGCCAAATATCACGGAGCCGATGTTGGCGAGACCTTGCGCCACCAATTCACAATCGGCCTTGTGGCGTCCACCGATCATGCCATCCGCGACTACCGCGGAGAGGAGGGACTCTATCGCCGCCAACATGGCGATAGTCATTGCCTCGGGAATGAGTTCCCGCGCGAGCTCGAAGCTGAAGCCTGGCATGTGCGGCGTCGGCAGCGTGCGCGGCAGTTCGCCGAAGCGCGATCCGACGGTTTCGACGGGGATATTGAGAATCCAGACGACTGCCGTCGCGACTACAACCGTGACAATCGCGGGTGGAAGCCGTTTGACGAATCGCTGAACGAACATGAGCAAGAGCAAGGAGCCGCCGCCTACCCAGAGCGTGTTGGAATCAAATGTAGAGAGGTGTTCGGCGTAAGCGCGCCATTTTTCAATGAACTCGGCGGGCACCTCGCCCATCCGTAAACCGAGGAAGTCGCGCAGTTGCGACGAGAATATGATTACGGCGATTCCTGTTGTGAAGCCGGTGGTGACGGGATAGGGGATGAATTTGATCATGGCGCCGAATCGGGCGAGGCCCATGATCACAATGATGACGCCGGCCATAAGCGTTGCCGTAGCCAAACCAGCGAAACCGTGCCGCGCCGCAATGTCGTAGACGATGACGATGAATGCGCCGGTAGGGCCGGCAATCTGCACGCGACTACCGCCAAACACGGCGACAATGATGCCCGCAACGACGGCGGTATAGAGGCCGGCAGCGGGGGGAGAAATGCCCTCGGCGGTGGCGACAGCCTCGGGAATTGAAGCAATACCAAACGCCACAGCAAGGGGCAGCGCGATGATGCCGACGGTTATGCCCGCGAAGACATCGCGCATCACTTGCGCGCGGGTGTAGCCTTCGCGCCAGCAGACAACAGACTTTGGGACAAAGCGCGGCATTACTGCGTTCGCTTTTCGTTCGCGCGACGAGCGCGATGTGTTGAACTGACCATGACCGAGTCGCAGAGCATACTCCTATGATTCGACGAAGTGAAATCGCTCCATGTTCGACACCATTTTGGGGCTTGTTCCCATAAGAAACGTGGGCGGCCCCGATCGGGGCCGCCCACGGGCACGATGTGACGATTGCGCTTACGATTTCTCGGTTGCGCGGGCGCCGGGGCTTTCGGCGGTCTCCGGCAATCCGGGAATCAGCATTGGCGTTCGCTTGCGGTAGTCGACGTATACTTCGCCATGCGTTTTTGCGAGGTCCCGTTCTTCGAACGGAATTGCCGCCAAGATGTACGCTGTCAAGCCAACCGCCATGAACAAGTGCGAGATTGTCATGTCCGGTGTCGCCCAGAAGGCCAGAAGCCAACCGATGTACAAGGGGTGGCGCACGTAGCGGTAGGGCCCGGGCGTCGCAAACTTCAGATGTTCATACGGCTTGTTGCGCAGGTGAAGCCACACTTGCCGTACGCCGAACAGATCGAAGTGATTGATCAGCATCGTTGCCGCCGGCACCATGAGCCAGCCAATTGCGAATACGCCGTATAGTACTGCGCGCAACGTGGTGTTCTCGACGCTCCAGATCGTTCCGCCGAGCGGTTGCCAGAACCAGCACATGGCAAACAGCGCGATACACGAGAATAAAACATAGGTGCTACGTTCGAGGTGCTGCGGAACAATCGTTGTCCATGCTTGCTTGAACGCGGGCCGCGCCATGATGCTGTGCTGAAGACCGAACAGCAGTACCAGTGCCGAATTGTTCGCTAGCGCCCAGAATACGGATACGCGCGGATCCCCATCCAGCGTTGTCGGCACGAAAAAATTGCCTACAAAACCGATGAAATACAGATACGTAATCAGGAACAGAATGTAACAACCCAAGCCATACGCGAAACTCAGAACTTTACTCATTGTTCTCTCCCTTTCCCTTGCCGTTCGAGAAGAGTGCCCACAGCACCAGATCGATCTGCCGAATCAACTCCGGAATGCCGGGCAAATCGGCATCGATACGTTTCTCGCCCTCGGTTTCCTTCTCACACTGACCGTTTTCTACCGATTCATTTTTCAATTCGATATCGCGGCTGTTGCTCATTGTGAGAGGACATTGGCAGTTATCGTGCCAATTGCGGTCGATTCCGTAATCCATTTCTGCGCAATGACTTGTAGTGACGGTGGTTGAAGTTCGCACTCGCGAAATTTCGCAAGTCGCGAAATTTCGCGAGTTACACAATGAGAATTTGGGAGGCGATGCTCGCGTGAAGTGGGTAGCTATTTCCCGCTTTTCTCGCTAGAGGAAAGTTGGATTCGAGAACTGTTCAAGCGTGGCGCTGAAGCGGCTACCGTTTACGGTCGATGCCCAATACTTTCATGCGAGATGTCAACGTAGACGCATTCATGCCCAAGCGTTTTGCCGCTCCATCCGCACCGGAAATCTTTCCGCCTGAAGCCTCAAGCGCCCGCTCGATATTTGCGCGTTCCAGCGCGCGAAGGTCTTCCGCATTCAAAATCGGGGTATCGCCGGTGATTTGAGATACTGTTATGGGCTCGGGGAGCAGAGTGGAGTCTGGTAGGCAGCGATCAAGATTTAACCGGCCTTCACGCGCTGTAATTACCGCGCGCTCGATTATGTTCTGAAGCTCACGCACGTTTCCGGGCCATGCGTATGCCTTGAGGCGCGCCGCGCACTGTGGTGTCAGCGGCGCGATTGTCTTTCCCATTCGACGCGCGAATCGCTCGGCGAAAGCAGTCGCGAGCAGCACGATATCGTCGCCGCGGGCGCGTAACGGCGGCACTTCAATGGGAAAGACGTTGAGGCGGTAATACAAGTCTTCGCGAAATGATCCTTCCTGCGCGGCCTCCTCCAGATCACGGTTGGTCGCGGCTATGACCCGTACATCCACTTTCTGCGTGCGGGAACTGCCGACCGGCTCAAACTCGCCGTCTTGAAGCACGCGCAGCAATTTCGCCTGAAGATCCAGCGGAAGTTCGCCGACTTCATCGAGAAATATCGTGCCGCCATGCGCCAGCGCGAATCGCCCGTCGCGCTTGGCCGTTGCACCGGTGAACGCGCCCTTTTCGTGGCCGAAGAACTCGCTCTCCATCAACATGGCAGGCACTGCCGCGCAATTCACCCGCACCATCGGCCCATTTCTGCGGGTGCTCGCACTATGAATTGCCCTTGCAATCAGGTCTTTCCCCGTTCCCGTTTCTCCGAGAATCAACACGGTAGCGTCGGTCGCGCCGACTTCGTGAACATCATTCAAGACACGCTGCATCGCCGGGCTTTGCGCGAGAATGTCTCCATGATTCCGAAGTTCGCGTATTTCCTCACGCAAATACTCCGTTTCGACGGTGAGAGACTGAATCTTTCGTTCTGCTTCGAGTCGGTCATTGACGTTGCGGAGGATAAGCATATGATGTGAATGAGGGCCACTGCCGAGGCGCGACACCGTTGCCTCGGCAGTGAACGTTTCACCATTGACGCGACGCGCGCGAAGTCCGCCCGCGATCCAGACATGCTGTTTTCCCTCTGGGCGCGAATCCAGTCTTTCCGTAATTTCCTTTAGACGCGTCGCCTCGGCTGGCTCCAGCAGGCCGTCGAATGATTTCCCTGAAAGCTCCTGGGCAGATGCACCGAATACGAACTCTCCTGCCGGATTCACAAGCACGATGCGGTTTTGTGCATCCAGTTCGATGATCGCGTCCATGGCAGCATGCACGATTCGGCTCAGTCGCGCTTCCCGATCACGTACGGCAGATTCCGCGCGCAGCCGCTGCAACTCCGCGGCGGCCCGCGCCGCGAAAATACGAAGTACTGCGTCGAGGCGCGAATCGGCCGGCATAGGCTTCGTGTCGAGCACGGCCAGGTGCCCCATTACTTCCATGTTCGCGCCAAGAAGAGGAACTCCCATATAACTCACGGCACCAATCTCTTGAAGCTGGTTATCGCGCGGATAGAGAGCAATTAGGTTGTCGGGATAGTGAACAAGCGTGAGATCGTCGACGACGCGCTCGCACGGAGTCCCGTCAATGAACATGTCGAATTCGGGTATAAACCCGTTTCCCATCCAAAACGACAAAGCGCGAAGTGTCCGTTGTTCAGGTAGATATTCGGTCACCCATGCGCCATGCGTATTCATGGCGGAAGCCAGGCTGCGTACCAGCGCGGCAAAGAAAAGTTGACCGGTTTCAGGTGCGGTGCCTTCAACGATGCGCCGCAATACCGAGTACTCATCGCTGTTTCGGGAGGTTGCGTTCGCGTTAACCGGTGTCGAACCCTGCTGTGTCATTGCACCTGAATCCCCGAGGACGTGCGGCGCCGCTTTCACATGGCGCGTTACAACTTAGGATAGCCGGTGAATTAAATCGCAGACAAGTTGCCTTGCTTCGTCCGCCTTACGCATGCCGAATTGCAGGGTGATGAGTATGACGCCAGTAGGTAACAGCGGCGGCCACTGCGGCAAGAAGGCGCGTTCGGTTTCGGGAACCAGGCACGCTGCTGCGCGTTGATTCGCGCCGTGCGCAACTGTTAAACTCCTCTCTGCCTTGTATACGCCGCAAGGCAATTATTGTTTTCGCAGCCCCTCTCTGGGGAGAGCTGTGCGACACGCACCTGCTGGCGGCTGATTTGTTACGACGTAGATTGATTTTGCGCAAACGCGCAAAAGTGTTCTGTTCTCGGTGACCCCATCGTCTAGCGGTTAGGACACCGCCCTTTCACGGCGGCGGCACGGGTTCGATTCCCGTTGGGGTCGCCATTTTTTGTCAGCCAGATCCTTGCTGCACTATTTCCCCTCGGCCGAGCACCTCCATGCGGGCACTTTTCGTTGTTGTCGGGTCGTGCTGGAAACCGCGTCATTAGAAAAAGAATGGATATCCCCGGGTGACGGATGTTTCAATGAGTACGATCAGGAACTGAAGCAGCATCATGGTGTCTATCATCACCTTTTGTGTCGCGTTTATTTCTACTTCGCGCAGCACAACCCGTAGCAGCCAGGCACACGCCGCGAGCGAGAGGAACAAGGCGACGGCAGCGGCGGCGGAGTAATTGTCGAGCAGAAAGTTTGCAATCACGCACGCCGCAGACACCAACAGCGCACAATCGATGACGCGAAACGCGTTAATCC
>CALEZK010000406.1 GCA_937928585.1 uncultured bacterium
TTTCTGCCTGTCTCGTGGGCTCGGAGATGTGTATAAGAGACAGGATCGTAATAGAAGTCGCCTTCAGATTCGTTGAGGTGGAAGTCAACCGTTTGTACGAAGCGGTTGGTGAATATGCGTTCAACTTTTCCAGTATCTGGGTCAGGAAACTTAACGAGCGCTTCCTTGGGACGTCGAAGGTAGAAGGGCGCCGAATTGCGTTTCATCGCCTCCTCAAGGCTTTTCACGTCTGCGTATACGTCTCTATCGAGCAAAGCCAGGAAAAGACAGAAATTATCGGGATCGCCTTTGTGGGGCGTCGCCGTCATCATCAAATAATGGTCCGTCATCTCAGACAAGTTTTCGCCAAGCTGATAAGCGAGTGTCTTCTTGTCCGCGGAGTAGGCGCTCATTTTGTGCGCTTCGTCCACAATGACTAGGTCCCACTGACTGCGCAGCAAACTTTGCTTTGCATCTTCCACGCGGGATACCCATGAGACGGATGTAATCACTTGATTCCGGTCTTGCCATGGGTTCGAGCCGTAGTTGGCGCGAAGTACATCAGACCGAATCACTTCGAACTGCTCGCGAAATTTGTCCTTTAATTCACGCTGCCACTGGAATGTGAGGTTTGCAGGGCAGACAATCAGTGTGCGGTTTATGAGTCCGCGGACTTTCAGTTCCTTGATGAGCAGACCCGCCATGATGGTTTTGCCTGCGCCAGGATCGTCTGCCAACAGGAAGCGAATTCGCGGGCTCTTTAGGAAATTGTCGTATACCGCTTCTAGTTGGTGCGGTAAGGGATCCACCCTAGCGATAGAAAGGGAGAAGTAGGGGTCGTATTCGTAGGCCAAAGTCAGCCGCCATGCTTCAATTCCTAAACGAAAAAGGTGGGAATCTCCATCGAACGGCTCCCGCTCTGGCGATATTTGAAGTGAGGCAAGTTGATCGGGCGAAAGGATGGGCTGGTGTATCGAGTTGCTTCTTAGCCCTTGCCCAATTATCTTGACCGATTCGCCAAACGGCTGAACAGCAAGTATCCGCACTGGCTCGGAGAGCATTGATCCAGAAATAATAACGTTTGGACGGAGTTGATCCTTCAAGAGTACAGCCCCAAGCTTAATATTATCCGCTTGTCCCACGAACCCGGCCAATACTAGCATAGTCGGAGAACAAGTGCACTCTTCTCGTCGGGGACAAAGAGTGTGCGTCGTGCAAGGAATGCGCAAAGTGGGGGAGAGAAAGGCGCGGGCGATGCCGAAAACAGATCCAAAGCGAGCCTTGCGAATGTAAAGTTAGAATCGGAATCTCTGACCCTGCTCTGCTATGGCGAATCTTAGTCGCGGCAATCATCGTGGGTGACGGAGTTTGAATGGAGCTTAATGGAAGTTTTGAGGTTTCCATGTCGATTTTCTCCGGAGCCGTAGTTTCCCATTCTGTGCGAGACAAAGATTCAGGCGTTGAAAGTTGATTTTGTGCTTGTTCTGCTGGAAGACCGCCCCCGGTCGGGCAATACTTGTGTCGGGTGGATCAACAGCGCGACAAAAACACTCTCAAGCGCGGGCATACGGAATGGCACTGCAACAAAGTTGACACCGTGTTGGTGTTCTTGGTGGCGAGTCGGACTAGAATGCATGTTATCTTCATGGCCCTCTCTCATACGGGTACAGAATGGAGAATCACATGAACTTACAATTGACGATTGAATCCGGAGATGGTCGGGGGATGACTTGGACTATTGATAAGACCCCCTTGCAAATTGGTCGCGCAAGGAATTGCGACATTGTTATCGCGGACCCGTCAGTATCCCGTAGGCATTGCCGTATTAATTGCGATGGCAATAGCGTTTGGTTGGAAGACCTCGATAGCAGCAATGCCGTAATGGTTAATGGCAACCCTGTCGATCGTTGTGAACTTTTTTTGGGCGACCGAGTTGTCATTGGAAGGACGGAATTCCGTGTTACTGCAAACGGTCCGGGGGGTCCGATTATCGATTCCGCCTTAGCGTCGCAAGTGACTGCGTCGCTCTCGGCAAACGAACCACTGTTCGTGCGCGAGGATCTTGCAGCAATCATTAATGGGGCGCGCCCCGGAACTGTTCAAGACCTGGCAATGCTCTTTCAATTCAGCCGTACGCTTAGTCAAACCCTCGGTTATAAAGATACGCTTGCGGCAATACTCGCATCGGTTAAGAACCGATTAGAGCCAGACTCGGCATGGGTCATAGTCCTCGACGAGGATGGTGAAATGCGGTTCATCGAACCTGATGCAACCCAATATAGCCCATATCACGCATCTCTGGGCAAGATGGCGATCCTCAAACATCGTGGCTTGGTTACTGCGCGCCGGTCGCCTTCAGGAGGGATTCGCGATATCCGCACCGTGATGGTTGCTCCCGCCATAACGGGAGGCAAAATTGCGATTATGCTTGTGGTAGAGGCCTTGTCAAAGAATCGAGTCTATGACGAGACGGACCTAGTAGTATTGATGTCGATTGCGCAGATCGCTGCGCCTTACATACGGTACGCCGAGCGTGTGGAGGAATTACAGGTTGAAATCGAGGACCTTCGAGAATATTCCGGAAAAGGACATAGTCTTATCGGTTCTAGCCCATCTATCGAACGTGTCCGCACCATCATTCGGCAAATCGCTCCGTCTCGTGTAAGCGTCTTGCTACTAGGTGAAACCGGTACAGGCAAGGAACTCGCGGCGGCGATGATTCACGAGCTATCGGATCGCGCGGATCGTGCATTTATCACGGTC
>CALEZK010000407.1 GCA_937928585.1 uncultured bacterium
TACCTGTACATTGCAATGGGCGACGGCGGCGGACAGCCTGGCAATCGCCCGCAAGAGTTATCCAGCGATTATGGAAAGATCTTGCGGATCGATGTGGATGGCGGATCGCCTTACGCAATACCGCCGGACAATCCATACGTTGGCGTTGCTGGGGCAAATGAGCGCGTCTTCGCGCGCGGCCTGCGCAACCCCTGGCGATTCAGCTTCGACGCGCTCACCGGCGATCTATGGCTCGCGGATGTCGGCGCGAACCTGTGGGAAGAACTCAATTTCGTGAAAGCGAATTCCGGCGGCGGGCAGAATTACGGCTGGCCGATCGCCGAGGGGTTCTCCTGTTTCGGTCCACCGGGGAATTGCGGGCTTAATCCGGGCTTCACGCCACCCATCCACGTCTACGGCCGCGATATTGGCCGTTCCATCACCGGTGGCTACGTCTATCGCGGGCCGATTACGGATCTGCAAGGCACCTATTTCTTCGCCGATTTCATTCGCGGGCGCATTTGGTCGTTGCGGTATGATGGCCAAAACATGACCGAATTTCAGGAACGCACGGCAGAGCTTGATCCACCCGGCGCGCTCGATATTCGCGCCATTGCGTCGTTTGGAGAAGACGCCGAACATAACCTGTACGTTCTCGATTGGGGAAACGGCGAGGTATTCAAGATCGTGGCCGCGCCCGGCCTGCCCGCGCAGCATCGCGGCGGCTTGATGTTGCTCGCCATGCTGCTCTCCCTCGGCGGTTGCGCGTATACTGTCGCGCGCAAGAAGAAACACTTGGGAAGTTAGCACCGTGAGACTACTGCGAAAAATAGTGGGGAAAGTGCTTCGAATTGGCGGCGGGTTAATACCGCCCAAACGGGGTGAAGGCGCATCTGTATTAAGCCATGCGCCAAAGTCCATCGACGGCGCCACCGTAGAGCTCGGCGACAACTACGCCGGCAAAGTCCTGATGATCGTCAATGTCGCGTCGAAGTGCGGCCTCACACCACAATACGAACAGCTCGAATCCTTGAACGCGAAATACAAGGACAAGGGCTTCGCCATCCTCGCGTTTCCCTGCAACGATTTTGGCGCGCAAGAACCCGGCTCCGCATCGGAGATCAAGGAGTTTTGCCGCATCAATTACAAAACGTCTTTCGACCTGTTCGAAAAAATTCACGTCACCGGCGACGCTTCCGCACCGCTCTACAAAACGCTCACCTCTGATGAAAACGGCCCATTGGCCGGGCCTATCAAATGGAACTTCACCAAGTTCATCGTCGGACGCGATGGCCGGGTGAAGGCGCGCGTTGAACCGCCCACCACACCCACGGCGCGCAGCGTCATTGATATCATCGAAGCCGAACTGAGTAAGCCCGCCTAACATGAGACCAATTCGCAAGGCATTCCTGCTGGCCGCGGGTCTCGGCACGCGCCTCCGTCCGCTCACCGATCACACGCCCAAGTGCCTCGTTCCCATTCGCGGCAAAGCGCTATGTGACTATTGGTTCGACCTCTGCGAACAGCACGGCATCGACGAGGTACTCATGAACACGCACCATCTCGCCGACGCTGTGCGCGCCCACGTTGCCGCGCGCAAAGGCGGCGTATCGGTGAAGCTGTTCCACGAAGAAACCCTGCTGGGCAGCGCGGGCACCGTGCGCGAAAACGCCAGCTTCATCGCGGGCGAAGACGCATTTCTCGTGATCTACGCGGACAACCTGTCTAACGCCGATCTTGGCGCCATGATGCGATTTCATGGGGCGCACCCGGCGCCATTGACCATGGGACTCTTTCGCGCGGAGAACCCGCGTCAATGCGGCATTGCCTCACTCGACGATGATGGCCGAATCCTGACCTTCATCGAAAAACCGGAACACCCCGAAAGCGATCTCGCAAACGCTGGGTTATACGTCGCCGACACGTCGATTCTCGCGAACATTCCCAACGACAAACCTATCGTCGACTTCGGACACGATGTCCTGCCGCGTTACGCTGGGCAAATGTTCGGATTCCCGCTCAATTGCTTCCACCTCGACATCGGCACGCTCGAAAACTACGCAAAAGCCGAAGCGTCGTTTCCGCGTTAATTCACCGCGTGAGTATGTATTCCGTCGCGGCGGCCAGATCGTCGGCGATGTGATCAGGCGTGTGGGGAAACGGCTGTCCTTCACGATACAGCAAGTCGTCCAGGCCGCCCAGCACGAAAATCGACCTGCATGCCGCATGTTTAGCCGTGAGCACATCGGAATACATATCGCCGACAAAGTATGTCGTCGCAAGTTCAAAACCGTGCCGTTGCTGGGCCGCGTGCAACAATCCGGGCCGCGGCTTGCGGCATGCACATCCCGCGTCCTTGAGATGGGGACAATAAAAGAAGTCTGTAATGATACCGCCGCTTGCCGCGCACACTGCCTCGCGCACGGCATCGGACACCGCATCCAAACCGGCCTGCGTCAATAGACCAAGCCCAACACATTGCTGATTGCTGACGACAACCACGGAGTAATCGTTATCGTTCAATCGCGCAATCGCGTCCGCCGCGCCGGGCAACAGCGATACTTGCTCCGGCGACGTAATGTACTGGCCGCGCACGACGTGATTGATCACGCCGTCTCTATCTAAAATGACCCAGCGACGCACAGTATTTTCCTGTTAACGTTCCCAAAAGCGGACGACCGTTTCACGTGGCCGTCGCCGTCTCTACTCGGCATTCTAGCATCTGCGGGCAGGACTTTCCGCCGCAGTGCTATTCCAACACTTTCTCCTCTCCCTGGATTCCAAGAGAATGCATCTTCTATGGACTGCGCCAGCACAGCGATAGCGACGCTGGCGCTTTGGCTTATGACGACTTAATTCGCGCGCCACCATCGCGCACTATCGCAATCGCCTTGTCCGTTGCGCGCGTCGTCGTCTGCAATACCTCCGGACGCGAAACCGGCAACGGCGGATACTTCGCGTCGAATCGCGCCTCATACGCCCGCAGTTGAACGTGAATCTCTTCAAGCGACAACGGGACCAGGCTTCGTCGGCAAATTGCCTCGTCAAAGGCTGCCGCGTCGAGTTCACGCGCGAGACCGCAAAGCCGCTCAATGGCGCGTCGCCGCGCCGTGATGCCATCGGCGATGCAGCGCGCCGCCAGCTCGAGGGGCACGTTGTGTTCACGAAGCACCGCGCAAACCTCGCGCGTAGCATTAGCGCCCAGGCCTGGATTGCGAACAGCGTGAACCGTGCGAACATTGTGCCCACCCAAGAGATGCAGTGTCAGTTGATCTTGATTGAACCGCTCAATGCTGTAGGTGCCACTGTCTGCACGGATCGCCTCGCCATCACGCTCAAGCCAATCGATTGAATGCGGCAGTTTGTCTTCCGCCCACGTTTCGCCGTCGAGCGCAAGCGCGTCCACACGAAACCCGGTGAGATAACCTTCCTGCTCCAGTCGCAAATCGAGGTGAGGACCGCGCTCATCGGTATGCCGGTGCAGAACGAACCGCCCCGCACCATGCTCGTGCGCGCTTTCGGGCGCCTTCCCGGACTCCTGCGTCGTAAGTTTCCAGTACATTCTTCTATTCTCCCAAAAATAAAATGCGACCCTAAGGCCGCACAACCTGTTGCAGTAAAGTCACAATGACCGCGGCAAGATTCGCAAGCAGCAGCATCACGCCCCGCGCAAGCGTAGACTCTAGCTGGCGTACACGCTCCTTCAACTCGCGGAGATCGTCCGCAAGGTTTGCGAGTTTCACTTCCTGCACGCTCGTGCTGCCGCAGCGTTCTTTCGTCTCCATTTCGTCACTCCACCGGGTTAACGGGCTTCAACTCGTTCTCGCGTGTCTCCACTGCGACAACAAGCGGATCGTTCTTCGCGAAGCCAGCCTGAAGCAGCCGAGTCTTCGCCGCTTCGAGCGCAGCGCGCATGGTGTCGTCCGTGGGCTGTGGCAGCAACGCGGCTTCAAGCGCGCGAACCTGATCGGCGGTCAGAATCGCTTCAAGCGCGTCCGCAACGCGCGAGGGCATGTTGTCCATCGCGAGTTCAATGCGGGCGCGTTGCGAGAATGTGGCGCCCTGGGCATACACCCCGCCGCCGGCAAGCAATCCCGCAATTAGCAGCGACGCGATCCCACAGAGGGCTAGTTGACGATTTCTTAGTGCGTTCATTCGTTTTCTCCTGTTTGTTTTTGTCTTCATTCGAGTGCCCAAAACGGGCGCGGCCTCAATTCAATGGGTTTGTGAAAGTGTTGTCGTGCGATGTCGAGGGCATCGCGCAGGGGTTGCGGACACGCGCGCACTCCGTTGTCTCCGCGGTGTAATGCGACGAACCCCGTGCCCTGCGATCCGCTCGGCACCACGGAGCCCTCGATCACTTCCAGCACGTTGCGCATGACGTAGTGACATTGCGCATCGCCATACGTGCGTCCAGGCACATGATCGCAAGTGCGCAGATCTTTACCGCAGATCGAACATTCCGGCGTTTCAAACGAGAATCCGATGGACGTCTCCCGATACACCCCGCCTTCGATATTGAGAATGAAATCTTCATTCTCTTTGGTGCGCAACACATACACGTCGGGCCGCACTGTGACCTTGTCCGCATCGCGATGCACTACCGAGCGAAAGAAGGTGCCGCGCGGCAGGGTGCCGCGCAGATCGTGCCGCTCCATCAACGGACGACCGGGCGTAAGCGCGCTTATCCTTTCGAGTTCTTCATCGGGAAACCGACTGAAGTGCCGGTCAACCTGGTTGTGACACAGGTCGAGTGTGAACACCGCGAATTCGTCCACGTTCAGTGGTCGCAGTGAGAACGCGTTCACGCTTTCCACAATGCCGTTCTCCTCCGCGCGCTGCCGCACGCCGACAAGCGCGCCTTCACGCCGAAATACAAAGGGTTCCAGTTCCATGGGGTGAATCCTTTTATGGGTTAAAGCAGGCCGAGTTGCTTGGCCGCAACTTCCTGGGTAATGAATCCTTCTTCGCGCAGTTGCACGGCATTTCCAATCTCCCGCGCGCGCGCCTGCGCCTCGCGCAGCACGTCCACCGTCCGGTTCGTGCGCATGTTGACGCGCGCTTCCGCCTCGCCCCACATCAATGAGAGTTCGAAGTTGTAGAGACGTTCGAGAATGCGCTTCACACTGCGGTTCACGGATTCGACTTGCCGATTGATAATCTCGAATTGCGCCGTGCCGTACGTCTCCGTCGTGCCGTAGTTTCTGCCCAGCAGGATCGGCATGAGGTGCATGCCGGTGATCACCTGTTCCTCAATGACCTTGTGGTTCTCGTAGAAAATTTGGGCGTGTTGATCGCCCCGCACAATGGAAATGCCAACATTGTCATGCGTGATGATGTTCTGGTCTGTTTCCATGCCGGCGAGCTTGTCGCACAGTTGCTTGAAACTCCCGTTCACCCGCTGTTCGTATGCCTCGATCGATTCGCCGTTATGCCGCTCCTCCGGCGAGTACTGAACATGCAATTTCGACCAGCCGGCGTTGCGCGTTGCCTTGGCCATGTCTTCGATGAGTCGCTGTTGAATCTTCAACACGAACGGCAACGAACGCAGCATCGATCGGCCATAGGGGTTTGTTCCGTCGCGGTCTAGCCCGACATAGATGAAGCGCTCGCGCGGGAGTTGGATCTCGTTGCCATCGTAAAGCTGATAGGGCTGCAACACCCCGTCTTCGCGGCGAAACCGCACTGTCCACACGTCCACCGGCACGACATCGTGAATCGTCTCGCGGCTCTGTGACATGACAATTTCAAAAGCCGCGGCGCCGTAGGTGAACAACGAACCGTAGAAGATATCCAGCAGACCGTCCATGCCGCGATCACCGGAATTGACGCGCATATCGAGCTCGCGCAGGATGCGCGCTGCCCGCTCGTTCGCCGCATCAGACGATGCGCGCAGGATTTCGATGTCGTATCCCGTCTGGCACAGGCGCTTCCATGTCCAGATCGCGTCAGATACGTCCGGAATCGCGTCCCGCAGAAAACGGTACACCGGCAACATGCCGAAGGGCGTGTCGTTCGGCAGACCGATAAAGCCACCGCCACCCCAGTGCGATCCAGCCCGGTCTTCGGGAAGGGAAAACGTCGCGACCGCTTGCGGCCGGATACGCGCAGCGGGCGCGCGCTTATTCCGAATCCAATCCAACCATGCCATGAGGCAACCTCCTTGCCGTTACGAAAGCGTGAAAAGCTTTCATAAGGTGGGCACAGGGTGTTGCACTAACCCGCATTTCTCACCGCATCAAACTTCTATGCTTCAGTTTGATAAACATTAAGCGGTGAGAAATGCTCACGAGAAAGCCCAGAGGTTCACTGGTGAGGATTTTTCACACACACACCGTGAAATCAGGAACTGCTTCTGGATACTCCATAAACCGCTGTCTTTGCTTTGGTTATCGGTTTAATGACATGTGCGTGTGAAAAATCCGGGCTAAAAGCGCGCGAAGAGATTAAAGAAGGGCGGGAGGGTCCGCGTCCCCGCGGACTTCTTAACTACAACGTTGACCGGGCATCTCGCGAACCGCGTCAGTCCGCGCCAACCAGCATCTGAAACGCCTTATCACCGCGCACGGGTTCAAAATCATTGTCGTGTCGCGCTTCTTCCCGATAGGACGAATCGAACTCAATCGCGCACAACAGCAGCGGCACCACTTCTTCGTGATGCCCCTGCAAACTCGCCACACATGCAAGGTTGTAATACGGCGCGGGATGATCCGGCTCAGCCGCTATCGCGAGTCGATACTCGGCCTCCGCCTCCGCATAGCGCCGCAGCGCCACCAGCAGATTTCCATAGTTGTTGTGGCCTGCCACGCTGGAAGGGTCCAACTCCAGCGCGCGCTTCGCTTCTACCTCTGCCTCGTCGAGCCGCCCAAGTAGTCGCAGTAAGATCGCAAGGTCATTGTGCGGCCGCCCCCAATTTGGGTCGAGCGCTATCGCCTTGCGAAACATCTCCTCCGATTCTTTGGGCCTGCCCATCGAGTGCAGCACAATGCCCAACTGGTTGTAACCCCATTTCCACTCGGGCCGTAGTGCAATCGCCTGGCGAAATGCCTCTTCCGCGCCGCGATACTCCCGCCGCGTGCCACGCAGCACGCCGAGCGCATAATAGGTGTCGGCGGATTCGATGCGTTTCGTTTCCGCCAGCGCCGCGATGCCTTCCACCAGCGATCGCGTGTTCGCCCGTCGCGCCTGCGGATCTTTCTCAAGACACGCCTTCATCGCGTCCACCGCAATCTGAATTTGTGTGTCCGTGAGGTGCGCCGTCACATCGGACATCGGCCGCGCGCCGAGTTCCGCCGCCGGCGCGCGCACGTCGTTCACGGCGACAATGATCGCCGCGAGCGCGACAAGCGCCCCGGCCACGAGCCATATGATGCGATGCGACTTCATAGAATATGCGTGCGGGCCTTCGTATAATCCGGTTGGTGCGACAGCATCATAGCAAAGGCTTGTAAAGGGGCACGAATCATGAAGTCCGCCACCGAGTACCTGTGGTTCAACACCAAAAAGCACCGGGAATATATCAACATGACCGATACGGTGCAGGAAATCGTCACCAAGAGCGGCGTGCAGGAGGGCATGGTACTCGTCTCGGCCATGCACATCACCGCCGGCGTCTACGTCAACGACGCCGAGTCCGGCCTCATCGCGGACATCGACGAGTGGCTGGAGAACCTCGCCCCATTCAACCCCGACTATCGCCACCACCTCACCGGCGAAACCAACGGCGACGCCCACCTAAAAAGCCTCGTCATGCACCACCAGGTGATCGTCCCCATCACCGAAGGCCGCCTCGACCTCGGCCCCTGGCAACAAATCTTCTACGCCGAATTCGACGGCCAACGAAAAAAGCGCGTCGTAATAAAAGTCATGGGTGAGTGAAGGCTTGACAACAAGCGCGAAGCGCTTTGGGCTGCGGTAGCAACGCTACCGCTTTGGCTGTCACAGCACGAAGTTCAAGCTCAACCAACCAACGCCATATCGTTCGTGTCACTTCCGATCTGCTGACTTTGCCGGTCTTCTTCCCGGTTCTAATGCACAGGCGCGGCTTCGATGGACAAAAAAACATGGAACTCGTCGGCGTTCTTTACCGCGCCAAGGAAAGCGCTATACGGCTTGATCCCAAATTCGGTAAATGTGAAAGCGCCACTGGCGACGATGCTCAGTTTTTCGTCTCTTGAAGTTATAGCGACATTGCAATCGCGCTCGACAGTCTTTCCGCGAACGGTAAGCGCAACGCGCGCGACGTGCGTCGCAAGTGCGTCGTCCGCCCGTTGATCAGAAACGTTCTTCACGCTGAGCACCTTTACCG
>CALEZK010000408.1 GCA_937928585.1 uncultured bacterium
ATCAATGCGATGAGGATGCTCAACGCGCGAAGCCCAAGGATCGATGATGAGACCGAGTGCCACCACGCGTACTCGATCACGAAATAGAGCGGCACTTTCAGCTTATCGACACTGCGGGACGCATCGAGAAAGTTCCAGAGGCTGGGCTCGTCCATTAAAACTACTGTTACGGCTTCGTCGAACCAGACGGATTCGCTGGTGACACCTTGGACCCGAACCGCCAGCGTCACCAGCAAAACCAGAACAATCCCCAAATATACGCGCATATCAAAATCGTCCCACGGGGGGAGGCGCAAGTGCAAGTGCCAAGGCACGCGCAACTCAGCGTCTATCGTTTAGTTTCCCGTTTACGGCGGCCTCGCCCGGCACGAGCAGAAACACATGCACGGGCCGCACTGTGGCGATTACATCCCGGCGCGCGATGCGCACACTCCCGTTGGCGGCGGCATCGTCGAAAACGTCCATCCAGCGGGCAAAATCCGCGGAATAGGGATCAAGCACAAACCAGATACGCTCGCCCCGCGCCACATCGCGCACGGACTTCCGAATCGAAATCTGTGTCGACACCTCGTTCTCATTCAATAGCGGAAGATACGTCCTCAGGCAAAACTCGTATCCCATGCCGCGCACAACAACACGGTCACCTTCCGCTGCGCCGAACTTAACCTGCGCAAAGGCCTTGTCCATGTCCGGGCGTATCGGACGTTGGATGGCTGAAACGTTGGTAACACCAAGAAACAACAACGCAACACAGGAAACAGCGCGCGTGCGCGGCCCCAGCGAACGCACCCCGAATGCCATGAGAAAGAAAAATGGAAACGCCGCATACAAAGCATAGCGATCGACGTAACAGGGACGAAACAAGAATGACACCGCAAACAGTGTCAACGGAGGCCCAAGCAACCAACAAAGCAGCCAGGCCAACAGCGTCGTATCCCGATCTTCGGCGCGCCAAATGGTGCGCAGCCCGTATGCGGCAAGTGCAACCGCGAGCGCGGCGGCAGCGACCATTCCTGGAAACCAGGACACCGGCAGCGGATAGTCGCTGTTAATGCTCGCTCCGGGATATACCAACAGCAATGATTTAAAGATCGCTGTCACGGATGGCGTCGGAATCCACGACATCGCCGGCGTGTTCGCATCGAACTGCATCACCCACGGAACAAGCGTCAAACCTATCGCGCCTTGCGCCGCTGACCATACGGCAATGCGCCGCCAGTAGCGAAACTGCGTGATGATCACAAACAGGAATTGCACACAGACAGAGAACACGCCAAAGAGGTGCGTCTGGATCAGCAGCAGATTGAACACCGCGTTCAAGATCCAGGCCTGCCGGCTGCCCCGCGCCGCACCGTACAACGCAAGCCACGACAGAAGCGCGAACAGATACATCTGCATGTACATGCGGATTTCTTGTCCGTAGAAGATCATGGGAATCGACAACGCAAACCCAAGGGACGCCACCGATGCGACCAGCACCCCCCAATACCGCGCCGCCCCCCAATACAACGCCGACACGGTCAAAAGCGACGTAAGCAGGGTGAGCCAACGCAGCCCAACAACTGTGGAACTGATGTAATGCCACCACCCGTACTGCAAGTAAAAATACATCGGCACTTTAAGTGCATCGTCGCGGAGAATGCCGTCGAGCAGCGCCGGAAGCGAATTCTCGTGCAGATACGCAACGGATATCGCCTCGTCGTACCACACGGATTCCGAAGCGACGCCGTACACGCGCGCGCCAAAGGTAACAAAAACGACAAGAATAAAGGCCGACCACTTCCGCATGCGCGAAGCGTTGCACATTGTGAAGATCAGGGTCAACGTCCGCTTTAACACGCCGCTAACTGTAATTCGGCAAGGTGCATTCCGGTGCGCGATCCATGTACCCTACGAAAATCTGGTGTTAAAGCTCCGAAAGGTCTCGATCAATGAAATTAATTGCTGCAATGGTTGTCGCCGTGGCCCTTTTCTCGGTCGCGACTTTCGCGCACGTCGGCGATCATCCCTCCGTCCACGATACGGTCGCTGGCGTCATAGACCGGATGAAGACAACGATTCCGGTTGAATCTCTCAAAACATTGTCGCTCGAACAGGTCGAGGGCTTGCTGACCGACGAAGAGAAGCACGTCCTCGCGACGGAGCATCTCTCGTTCGATATCAATGTGCCGGTGGATCTCTATGTTGTGCGCGATGTGCGCATCGGCAACGAGCCATTTTGGTTCAAACAGGACGGCTACGAGCAAACCCCTTTCCGCATGAAGGTTGATGACAAGGAATTCGATGTATGGAAGAAATCCTTTGAGGCCGGACATGTCGGCCTCGGCGTGAATAGCCTCACTGGCGCGGGGGATCATTACTTCGTACTGCTCAAACCCAAAGAAGCCGGCGCAACCATTGCCATTTCAAACTTGTATCCCGGCCGGCACACGCTCGGTGTGTTGAAAAACGGCGAGCAGGTATACGCCGACCGCGTCGAATTGCTGGTCAGCGAAGTGCCCGCGGAACTGGAAGGCACGGTATTGCTGCGCGGCGACAACAGCCGCCGCCGCGAGGCGCAACTCGTCAACGTATTTCGTTTCACCGTATATCCCGCGACAGAACGCCCCGATCACATTGTGCTGACGTGGAGCGACGACCCAATGACGCCGCAGGCTATTCAATGGCGCACGAGCACGAAAGTGGACAGGGGCCGCGTCCAATACATCAAGAAATCCGACTACAACCAGATCAATCGCAAGAAACCGATGCATGCCGAAGCGGAAACCAAACCACTCACCAACGCAACGCTCGTGAACGATACGACTGTCAACCGGCATACCGCCGTGCTTACCGGTCTCGAGCCTGGCACTACCTATCTATATTCCGTGGGCGATGGCAGCGACGACGGCTGGACCGAGTTGACGGAATTCACCACCGCGCCGGAACGCGCCGTGCCGTTTTCGTTCATATATATGGGCGACGCGCAGAACGGGCTCGATCGCTGGGGTTCGCTGATTCACCATGCATACCGCGAGCGCCCGGACGCTGCCTTCTATATCATGGCAGGCGATCTCGTGAATCGTGGCGCGGAACGCGACGACTGGGACACCTTCTTCCAGAACGCGGAAGGGATTTTCGACCGGCGTCAGCTTGTCCCCTGTCTCGGCAATCATGAATACCAAAACAACAACCCAAGCCTGTATCTGGAACAGTTCGCGCTGCGCGCAAATGGCCCGGCCACAATCGGACCCGAGCGCGCGTATTCCTTCGAGTACTCGAACGCGCTATTCGTCGTGCTCGATTCAAACCAGCTCGCCGAAACGCAAACGGAATGGCTGGAACAACAACTGGCAAACACGAAAGCCGTCTGGAAATTCGTGGTGTACCATCATCCCGCGTATTCATCCTCCGCCAAGCGCGATAACCCCGAAGTGCGCAAGAAGTGGGGCGCGATTTTCGACAAGTATCACGTCGATATGGCGCTGCAGGGCCACGACCACGCCTACCTCCGCACCCATCCCATCCGCCACGGGGAGATGCTGAGTTCGACCGCGGAGGGCACGACTTACGTGGTGTCGGTGTCGGGAACCAAGTTCTACAATCAGGCCAAGCGGCCCGAGACGGCGGTGGGCTTCACCAACGTGGCCACCTGGCAGGTGCTGGATCTGCGCGTGGAAGGGGACCGCCTCACCTATCGGGCGTACGACCGCCGTGGACAGGTCCGCGACGAGTTC
>CALEZK010000409.1 GCA_937928585.1 uncultured bacterium
CCGCGAGTCGCTTTTTCGGCCAATAATCAATCACGAGCAGCAGGAATGGAAGTGTAACGGCCATGGGTTTTGAAAGCAGGGCAAGTGCGAACGCGACCAAGATTAGCGCGTATAGAGCGGGGGAGCGGCGCTCGGTATATCGCGTGTAGAGATACAGCGTCACGACGGAGAAGAACGCACAAAGCAAATCTTTTCGCTCCGAAACCCACGCGACCGACTCGACGTGGAGCGGGTGTACCGCGAACAGTGCCGCAACAAACCAAGCAAGATAACTTTGGGCGGTTGCACGCTGCAGGAACAGGAACAGAGCGAGCGTTACGAGAGTATGCAATACGACGTTCGTAACGTGGTGGCCGGTGGGATGCAACTCGTAGAGCGTTACATCGAGCATGTGCGAAAGCCAGGTCACGGGGTGATAGTTTGCGGCGTGGCCGGTGGTGAACGCCCAAAGCGCGCCATTCCATGTCAGGCCATTTGAGACCACGGAATTGCCATAGACGTAATCGTCGTCATCAAACTCGACGAAGCCGTTGTTCACCGCGGGAAGATAGGGGGCAATCGCGAGTAGCGCGAGAGAAGCGAGCAGCAATCCTGATTGCCTGCGCGGGGTCACTTTTCCGGCACTTCTGCCGCGGCAACGGCCATTGCATACTTTTCACTGCGATTCAGCAACTCTTCGACGGAAATTTTCTCGCCAACGGCAGGCACGGGAACGGGAAAGTAACGCTCAACCCGAATTTTTCTGCCGGTCGTCTTGCTGCGCTCGTTGAGGATTGTTCCTGTGTACCAGAGAAAAGACTCATCGTCTAATGGCTCTGAGAACGTGAAGGTAGCTTCCAAAGGCCAGCCATCGGCGTCGGTTTTCGTCACTAATACCGTGGCATTGCTCAGTTCGACGGATTCACCTTCGCGCATCGGAAACTGGCGGCTGCGATAAATGCTGGTTTCCCGCTGCGCTATAAAGCCATCGGTAGTTTGCATGACCATCGTGTTTGGCCCGGTGCGTTCTATGGTAAGGGGGCGCAGTCCCGTCGAAAGCACACGGGTAAGCTGTGGAAGCGGCTTTGCGTCGCCGGAGCGCGCGAGCGTGAAGTAGTAGCTCGTGAAGTCATTCGGCGCTTGCAGGACGATTAGCGTTTTGTCGCGGATGGACTCATCGGAAGGAAGGGTCGCGTATGCGGCATCGAGCTTGCGACCTGAAGATCCGTGAATACGCGTCTGCACGTACATCGCGTTTGGCGCGATGATTACATGTGCAATGATCCAGATACAGAACAGGGCGCCTGCAAATATGCGTGGCAGTTTCCCTTGAGGCAGGCACGCATAGTTTCGTTCCCCATGATTCAGCAACCAGTAGAAGATTGCTGCAAGCGCGATGGGAACGATGAGGTATAGAAAGAATCCGAGACGCAGCCAGCCATCGATGATGCGCACGACCACGGTTAACCCGAAAACGATAGCGACGAGTCGAAAGAACTGTTTTCCATTCATCCAGTGCGCGAGGAATTCTGCCACTAATGCCATCGCGCCGATGGCAGAGATGGTCAATACACGGGGTTGCGCGATAACAGCGCTCACAGGAATCAAGGACAGAATGGCGCCGGTCAGAAAGAAGCGCGCAGTCGCGCTGTTCTTCAGTGTGCGGCCTAGCAGCGCCAGAATGGCAAACGTCAAGAGAAGCATTAGCGCGAAATATGCGTAGACCAGTGGAGGGCCGACTACCAAGAGAACGGAAGGCCAGTAGAGCAGCTCGGTGAAGAATAGAATAGGAGCATTTTGCGCCACCATTCGGAGCCAGCCCGAAAAGTCCGATCCTGGGTCGGCATACCACGCCGAACCGGCGGAGCCGAATTGATAGTAGCGATGCAGGCCGAGGTAAATGACGCTGATGATGAAGTAGGGGACAAGAGAGACGATTCGCGTGCGCGCGTTGGCAGTGTCGAGAAAGAGAGCGTATGCGAACAGGTATACGCATACGCTGATGGCGCCTTCGCCGCACAGCAAACCGAGTCCGTAGCAGATGATTGCGCCAACCGCCCATCGGTCCTTTGTGCTCGTTCGCCATCGGTTGTGCGCGATTAGCACCGCCGCGGAAGCGCAGGCGACCATCAGCGTATTTCTGCTGGCAATCCAGCCAATCGCCGTGCCGTTGGTTTCATTGACCGCGTAGAGCAGTGTGGCCATGGCGGCGACCCATGGGCGCTTCAGCAAATCCGAATATAAGACAAAAAGTAGGGCGCAGAGTAAGGCGTACCAAAACACATTGTGCGCGTGCATCGGCATTGGGTTGTCACCAAAGACTTGAAAATCCAGCCAATGCGTTAGCGATGCCGCGGGACGAAAGAAATGAAGTTTTGCTTCTGTAACGGCCCACCAGGGAAAGACGCCCTTGTCACGCAACCATGCGTTCTCTACCGGATTGCCTTTTGAAAAAGAAAATGTTTCGAGCGAGGTGCGGTAGATGCCGTCCAACTCGGGGAAGCCTTTGTACAGAGCGCGCACGAAGTGGTCATCGGTGCAGAATCCGTTTTGGAGGGACCAGATGCCCATAAACACACCGAGCGCGGCAGATGCGAGTACACCAGACAGTACGACAGCGCGATTCGACACGTGCAGATTCCCCATTCCCACAGCAGTTGGAAGTCAGAGTATACCGGTTTGGGTATTCACACGGAAAATGGATGTGCAGTCGATACTGCACGGTTGGCGGATTCTGGTGCAGACGTTACGGACAGGTTACAATAGCGCTTCATCTATTTGGAGTAATTCGATGGGTAAGACAATAGCAATTATTGGGGCTTCCGCCGATCGCAGAAAGTATGGCAACAAATCCGTGCGCGCATTTCGCGATGGCGGTTGGGACGTCTATCCCGTGAACGCAAAGGCCACCGAGATAGAGGGGTTGAAATCCTACGCGTCGATCGCGGACGTGCCGGTGCCTTTGGATCGTGTGTCCATGTATGTGTCTCCCGCCATTGGCAAGACGCTACTTGACGATATCGCCGCGAAGGGTACGAAGGAGTTTTTCTTGAATCCTGGATCGGAAGATGCAGAGATAATTGAACTTGCCCGAGCAAAAGGTCTGAATGTAATCAATGCATGTAGTATTGTGAATATCGGGTTGCGCCCAGACATGTACCCGGACGAATAACCACAACGCTCCGAAGGAGAATGTCCATCATGGGAGAACGAAAATCTTTCCGCCCAGAGGTGATACGCCACGGCGGCCCGGGGGGCGGTGGATTCGATTTTGAGAAATTCAAACCAAACCTCGGCAAGTTTATTCTGCCTCTACTGGTCATACTGTTTTTGTTCTGGCTGGTCAGAGGCGGTCCAGCATATACCGTGGCGCCCGGTGAAGAAGGGCTTGTGCTGACCTTTGGGCGATACACGCGCACAACGGAGCCTGGATTCCATTTCAAATTACCGTGGCCGATTCAGACTGTTGAGATCGCGGACATCGGCGAAGTCAAGCGGCTGGAGGTCGGATTTCGGTCGCAGGTGTTTGGGGATACGACCACGTATCAGGATTTTCAAACTAACGAGGGACTTTTACGCGAAGCGCAAATGCTAACGGGTGACGAGAACGTCGTAGATTGTTCGATGGCGGTGCAATATCGGATCACCAATTCGAAAGACTACTTGTTCAATTTCACGCCCGGCGATGTAGAGAACATGCTTAAAGCCGTCGCCGAAGCAGCGCTACGCCAAGCTGTGGGGGACCATCCAATCAACGACGTATTGACGACAGGTAAGTTCGAAATAATGGGAGAGATCAAGGACAAGATGCAGGAATTGGTTGATCTCACTGGCGCCGGCGTAACGATTCAGGATGTATTCCTGCAAGACGTTCAGCCCCCGGCTGAGGTCGCCGATTCCTTTCGCGACGTGGCCAGCGCGCGCGAAGAGCGGGAACGCATCATAAATGAGGCGCGCGCCTACCAGAGCGAGCAATTGCCGCGCGCGGAGGGTGAAGCCGAGCGCATAAAATCCGCTGCGCTTGGATATAAGGAGTCGCGTGTGGCGGAAGCGCAAGGCGCGGTCGCAAAGTTCAGCGCGATTGCAACGCAGTACGCGCAATCCCCGGAGATTACGCGCTCGCGTTTGTATCTGGAGACGATGTCCGAATTGCTTCCCAACCTGAAGATTACGGTCATCGATGATTCCGCGGGCGTAGTGAATTTGAAAAGTCTTGATCTTCCGAGGCCTGCACAACCTGAGCGGCAGGACACGCAGAACTTCCAGGGAGGCCTTCAATAATGCGCAGACTACTTCTTGCCGTTGGGATTACCGCGGCGGTTGGAATGATTGGGTTAATTATCGCCAACTTGTGCATGTTCGTCGTGCATGAGCGCGAACAGATTGTGGTAACTCGATTGAGCAGGCCAGTGCACGTCATCGTAGGTGAGCGACCGGCCGAAGAATTCGAGACCGTAAAGACAGCGATAATCACCGTGGCGCGTCGGAGCACCGCGGTCGAGAATGCTGATGAATTGCGCGTTAGCATGGGAGCAGGGCTCTATTTCAAGGTTCCATTCGCAGACACCGTTGAACGTTTTCCGGATGTGCTGATGACTTACGATGCCGAGGAGGAGTCTGTCGTGTTGGCGGACAAGAAGACGCTGGTGGTCGACAACTTCGCGCGGTGGCGAATTATCGATCCGCTTCTTTTCCGCATTAGCGTGCAGTCGGTTTCCGCGGCAAATGGTCGCCTGGATGACGTGATTTATTCCGCAGTGCGCGAAGAGTTGGGAAAGAACAATCTGATCGAAGTCATACGAACAACAAATGAAAACGTAAGCACCGAACCTGTCGCTCCAGTTGAGGGTGATCCGGAAGTGCTCGAATCGGAAAACTTGATGCGCGAGCGTATTCTGGTAGGCCGCGAAAAGATTATGAACGCGGTGACGGCCCGCGCGAATGTGCGCGCACGCGAGCAATTCGGTATCGAGGTCGTCGACGTCCGGATTAAGCGGGCAGATTTGCTGACGGAGAATTTCGAGGCGGTGTACGGGCGCATGTCCGCGGAGCGGTCACGCATCTCGAAAGGCTATCGCAGCGAGGGGCAGAAACAGGCACAGATTATCATGGGCGAGACCGATCGACAGTCCCAGGTCATAATCGCCAATGCGAACCGCGACGCCGCGAAATTGCGCGGCGAGGCCGATGCAGAAGCGATACGAATCATTGCGGAAACGCTCAATGCGAATCCGGAGCTATATTCGTTTATCCGGTCGTTGGAAGTCATGGGGGAATCGCTTCCAGTCGGCACAGAGATCGTGGTTGGCGCGGATTCGGGAATCTTCCGCCTATTGAAGGATTACAAGCCTTAGTAGCCCGGCGATGGCAACTGTGGTTGCAGTGCAAGGGCGACCCGTATGAGCGGTCGCCCTTGTTTTTTTGGGCGTCAATACTCGATGGTGTACTTCCCAGCCTCGTAGTCGCGCGTTTTTATGATCAGTTTCGCGCGGTCGCGATCATAGGTCCAGTGAATACCTTCTTCGAGCGATTGCATATCGAGCAAGACCTTCAGCGGCGGGTGAATCATGTGAATGCGCAGGATGTGCGGCTTTTTCACGCCGGAAAAAGCCAGATTCAATTGGGTGGAATACTCTGATTCGAGCAACGTTTTACCCGAGCCATCCGGATGGATGAGTTCGAACTTTGAGCGGTTCGCGGGATATACGAGCCAGGTTACGAAGCCTTCGGATTCGCGATCGCCATACCCGGTGTAGTCGCGGCGCACGTTGAGGGGAATGATCGCGCCATCGCGGATAAAGACCGGGGCTTCTTCCAGCGGAAACATGCGACGGAGCGCTTTCGGTCCTTCATGGACCTCCAGATCGTTGAACATGTAGCGCCACTTGCCGGAGGGGAAAGTCACTACGCGCTGAAGGTCGTCTTCATAGATAGGCGCAACGAGTATATTGTTGCCGAACAGATAGTGATACTTCGCTTCCAACGGGCGCATGAGCGGTTTTCCGCCTTCGTGGCACAAGGCGACGTTTGTGTAAATGTACGGAACAAGCTCGCTGTGAAGCCAGGCGAACTTCTTAACGATTTCCCACTCTCGCTCGTTGTAATTCCACAGTGCCCTGTCCGTGTGCCCGCCGTTCAGAAACAGCCCACAGAACGTGGAGAATTGCGCCCATCGTGCATAAAGATTGGGGGGGAAGGCCTTTCCCGAGTATCCCGCGACATCCGAGCCTATGACGTTGTAGCCCAGTGCCGCGCTACGCAAGATATCTGTCAGTGCTTCTTCGATGCCTTGACGCTCAAGGGTCCATTCGTGATCCTGATCACCGACCCAATTCACCGGTGAGGAGTCGAATGGCGAAAAACCTTCTGGATGCGTAAGTGTGTCCAGCCACTGTTGAAACTCGGTGCTTTTGCTGTCCTCGTCGAGCAGACCGAAGCGATCCGCGGACCGCGAGAGCGTGATAAATTCTGGATTCTGCGTCAATCCGTGTTGGTACTCTCCGCGATAGTAGTGATCCATATATTGCCGCGTCGTCATGAGACCGCCATGGGTATTCATGTAGGGGATGGGAAATCCGCGAAAACGAGTCCCGAACATCGTTGCGGTATCGTCGAGCTTCCAGCCGTCAATGCCCCAATCAAAAACCTGCTGCTGCAATCCCCGCCACCATTTCATGGCGTCCGGGTTGGTGTAATCGATGTACGCGCCCCGCCCTTTCCACCAGCCAACCTGAAAACCGTCGCCGGCGAGGTATCCGTTCTTGCTGGCGTCGTCGTACCAATCGGTTGAATCGGTGATTTGCGCGTCGTCGTTTTCGCTGTTGACGTTGGGCGTCATCCACAACACCACGCGGTATCCGCGGTCCTGGAGGTCCCCGAAGAACGCAGCGGGCTCGGGATAACGTGTTTCGTCCACGATGAAATCGTTATAACGCGTGCTCCACGGGCTGTCGATAAGAATAGTCGTGACGGGGAAGTCCCGTTCTTCGTACCCTTTCAGCAGTTCGAGAATGGCTTGAGAAGTGTTCCCGTCGTCTTCCCATAGCCACGGTTCCAGCGCCCACGCGGGCGTAAGCGGAACCTGGCCGTGTCGCGACGCATTAAAGGGCATACCCCAAAATGGGTAGACCCAGAGAAAGTAGATAGCCACAACGATTGAAAGCAGCGACAGAATCACAAGCTGCATCAATCGATACCCACAACCGCGTTTTTTCATGGCCCCGAAAATATTCCCGTAATTGTCTCTACCCCGTGCGCATGATAGCAAGACCTGCGCACCCGGCGATACCCCTGGGATAAGATCATCTTTTGACCGGCGCGGTTGCGAAATATGCAGGTGTCTGGCGCTTTCGTCGTGTAACGCGCCCACCAGTTCGCGCGCTGCAACAAGATCAAGGCGCGACGATTGGCAACTCTACCCGCGAAGCATGCGAGGCATCCCTTAGAAAGGTGATCGGCGCGGGCGGGAAATATGGCGGTGCAAAGTGGTCTTTATCGGCCCCTGCAATGGCGATTCGAATCGAATGTCCTTGCTTGAATACATACGACGTAGGCAACAGATCGAAGTGCAATTCGGTAACTTCGCCAGGCGAGAGCGACACTGCATCCTCGCGCAAATATGTCCGGTATGGCCCCATGCTCACATACGGAGGCGTGCCTTTTCCGATGCGCCTGCAAAGTGCGCGTAGTTCTCCTTCCGTGACGTACCGCACGTTTCCATTCTCGTCGACATCTTCGAGGTATACGAAGAACTGCCCGTCCGGTGCGTTTGTTGTCACGTATAACCACACGAGCGGGTGTCCCGTCACTTCCGTGTCGGTCGCAAGCGGTGGCGTGGTGTAAGTCAAAAGTTTCTCATCTTCCGCGCTTCGGTCAGGATAGGTGACTGGGAAACCGCCCATGAGTGAGTTCCATCGCGCGGAATCGCCTGTGCCGGTGGCGTAGTTTGGCGTATACACGTCGGGCGTGACACCAGCAGACGGCGCTGTTGTTTCAAGCGTGTTTGCGTTTCCAAAGAAGTACGTAGTTTTCTTCGCGGCGGGGGGCCATGCCTCGCACGTTTTCCATTTTTCTTCCACCATCGTGTAGTAGTGAATTGGCGGTTCATCGTCGATACCGGTTTGTTTTCCCTTGAGGTGAAAGTCAAAGAAGCGCAGCAACTCCGACGCGTGGTCAAACGCTGTCTGCGCTTGCACATAGGGCCCTGAATTGTATCTGCCACCATGCGACCACGGGCCGATCACCAGTTTGGATCCTGGAGTGGGAATCGTCAGATGGCGATTGATGGCGCTATTCGCATACGCCCCGTCGAACCATCCACTGTAATTGTAAATCGGAAGGTTGGCGGCCTTGAGCTCGGCGATTTTTCCACTGGGGCTGATTTGGTCGAAGCGCAATGACGGTTCATACACCCACACATCGTCCTTAAACGCCATCGCAGAGCATGCCGTGTGCACGTTGCCGTTCCATTGGTGCGACGCAACCGCGGCATCAAGGAGATCTTTGGCGACGTGCTGCGGGAGAACCGGCCGATGCTGAAGGTCTGCGAGCTGTTCCGCTTCACCCGCACGAGCAAAACCGACGAGCCCGGAGTGGTCGAGGTACGGCTGCCGCTGTGATCGCCGGCGGGCCGGACCGGCGGCTCAGTCGCCCGGCATGAGGTCCACGGCCTTCAACCCGCGCGGCTGCTGAAGCGCGGTGAAGCGGATCCGCTGGCCCTCGTTCAGCATCCCCATCCCGGAGCGCTCGACCTCGGTGATGTGAACGAATGCGTCTCCGTCCCCCTCGTCCGGGCAGATGAACCCGTAGCCCTTGGTGGCGTTGAACCACTTGACCGTACCGATCGCCATGTATT
>CALEZK010000410.1 GCA_937928585.1 uncultured bacterium
TGTCCAATACGGTGCCTGGGGCAATTACGCCCTTCCAATTAGCAACGAAACAAACATGCGTGCCTGCGTCTGTAGTCTTGCCCTTTCCACCACGCACCATTCCCCTGCCCGGCAACGGGGATTCGATATCGGGGTTGGTGCCGTTATCGCCGGTCACGATAATGAGCGTGTTTTCGCGCAAACCGAGGGCGTCCAGCTTATCGAAGACTCGCCCAATGCATTTATCCATGTACGCCACCATGTCGGGGAAGTGTGCCTTGTCGTCACCGCCATCCGCCCACGCTTTGCTATCCGGCGTGGGGTCGAATGGATTATGGACCAGGATCATCGGGTAGTAGACGAAAAAGGGCTGCTCACGATTCCGCTCGATAAACTCGGTTACGTAGTCACAAACGAGATCAGGGCCGTATTTGCCTTCCGTATCGGGCACACGTTTGCCATCGCGATACAACTGGGGAGACTTGTAGCGACTTCCCTTGTCCTCGAACTCCGGGCCGAAATCGTCGCCGGACAATTCCTGAAAATGCCAGAGCAAATACTCATCAAAACCGGCTTGATGCGGGCCGTCGAGTTTTCCCGGCGTCAATTGCCATTTGCCCGCGACACTGGTGCGGTAGCCAGCATCGCGCAGCATCGTCGCAAAGTTGGGCTCTTTTTCATCAAACTTGCCGAACCGGATGTAGTTGCGAAAATTGTGCTTACCGGTCATCAATTGAACGCGTGACGGTGTGCACAAAGGTTGGGAATAAGCATGCGTGAACAGCGCGCCTGATTGGGCGAGCTTGTCGATGTTCGGCGTGCTATACGTTTTGCTTCCGTATGCGCCGTAACATTCGTACCCGATGTCATCGGCCATGATGAGCACGATGTTGGGCTTGCGCGCCTCCGCGGCGCGAACGCCCAGCCCTGAGGACATCGCTGCGGCAGCAAGCGTGGCACTCTTCAGAAACGACCGTCCTGGAGCTACTTGTTACGAGACGTCTTGGTTGCATCGTAGCGGTCGCACCGCGGTGGACCCCGCTAACGCGAGGTGGCTTCACCCGGTTTACCGTCCCAAGTGCCGCCGGGACCGAAGGTGTACCGATAGGTCTCCCGGTTTACAACATCGGTGCGAATCGTTGCGGATTGGGCCTCGGCCTCAGTGCGGTTGGATTTTCGCTCACTTTGCAGCATGCGGTAGGTGAACTGGATATAGCCAACGAATCCGCGTTCGCCTTGGCTGCCGCGCGACACGGGCACTGCTTCCAGCGCCTGGTAGCTTTCATATTGCTTCACTTGCTTGTAATATTTGCCCTGAAGCTCGCTTTCCTGCTGAAACTCAATGGTTCCGTGGCGGCCTTCCACGTTCATGCGGCGCATTTCGGTCTTGCCGACTGCATCCAGGCGGGCCATGATGCGATCCGATACGCTTTCGTATCCCTCCGGCTTCTCGCCGATACCGAAATCGTACTTTACCTTCTCGACGACACTTCCCCCGCCGTCGCTTTGACAGGAACTCGCGGTCAACATCAAGACTAGCGCGGGTACAGCAATTCGCATGAAGAACATGGGTAATTTCTCGGGTTGTGGCGATTCACGGACAAAGCGCCGCAGTGGCGTACGCCTCTCTCATAATTCGCCGTCGGTTTCATTTATGCCGGTACGCCAAAACTGGGTGACCCGGCGAGACTGGGTAGATGATAGCAAATACGCGGGGGAGATGTGGAACGGAGTGTTACTGAATGAAGTCGAGGAGGCTGGGTTGAATAACGCGGCTGGCCGCGTTTAATGCCGCTTGGTACGCGTTGCTCTGCGAGTTGAGATTGAGCACGACATCGGCGAAGTCGGCGTCGATCGAATCGCTCAGGAGTTGCTGCAACTGCAATTGGAAATCTTCCAATTCCGCTTCCGCCGCGCTGAACCGGTTTTGTACCGCGCCAATGCGGGCAATTCCCTGTCCGATCTGATTGCGGATTGTCTCCAGTTCGGCAATCCGCGCGTTTTGCAGACTTGCCTGATCGCCGGCCAACATATTGTCGCGAATATTAATCAGGGTCTGAAAAATGTCCTCGGCACCCTGAAAAACCGCGGAGCCGGGTTCATTGATGACGACTTGGACGCCGTCTCCGATCGATGCGCTCATGTCG
>CALEZK010000411.1 GCA_937928585.1 uncultured bacterium
CTTCCACTCCGGGTTCGGGTGAGGCTTCCGCCTGCGCGACCACTATTGGTTCGACTTCGCTTGCAGCGGCCACGCCTGCGTCGGTGACTGCCGCGCTTACCGTCTGCGATATGTCCTGCATGCCGGGCAACTCAATGGCGACTGCTTCTGTCGTGGCAAGGGGTTCGATGTCTTCCTGCACGGAAGCAGCAGCGATGGTTTTTTCCAACTGCTCCATTTCGACGGATATTTCGTCCAGCTTCGCGAGAAGCACCGGTGCGACGGGCCGCTCCTCGACTTTCATTTCAGCCTGCTCTTCGACGGCATCGGAAGTGCTTTCCGAGGTGCCGCGGATCGATGCAAGGTCCTGCTCTATTTTTGCAATCGCAGACGCAACGGGCTCCTCCGAGGGCGCTTCGACCTCCGCGACTGCGGCTGCTTCAATTGGCGCGGGCGGCGCAGCGGGTTCCACGGCAGCCGCCATAACTACGGGCGACTCGACGGTGGCGACTGCTTTTTCCTCGGCTTGCGCTGCGGCGATTGCATTCGCTTGATTCGACCGTGTCTCGGAGATCTCCTGCTCCAAGGCTTCCAGCGCGGTATTCGCGTTGTTCGATGCGGTCTCGACTTCGCTCGTGATCGACGCAAGTGTAGTCGCGATTTTTTCATCAGACAGAATTCTTGCTGTCTGCGCGTTCTTGAGTTCTGCCAGGCGCTCTTGCTGTGTTGTCAAAGGCTTTGCGTGCTCGTCAATCAATGCGGCTAAACGCACTTCCAGGGCTTTGGATTCTTCCGCACTTGCCGCCAGAATCGACTTCACGCGTTCGCTCGTCGGCATGTCTGCATCAAGGACTGGCTTCGTGATTGAATCCAACACGCGAAGGCGCGCGTCTTCCAGTTTCGACTGGGCTAGCGCAATGGTTTCGGCGAGTTTATCGGTCTCGCCGGAATCTTCTGTCGTTTCCGGTGCGGGGGCACCTGTGCCAAAGCGGACGATTACGCGTCCATCTTCCTGCGCAAACTCGGGCTTTACCACCTCCGCGAGGTCAATGACGATTCGTGATTTGAATGCGGGCTCCAGTTCAAACAGGCTCGAACGCACGCGTGCAATTGGCGCGGCGCCGATGGGCGCGAGGCGCAACCCTGACTGGAGGTGAATGGTGTTGGCAAAATCGATGACGATGCGTTTGCCGGAATCCAGTTTGAACCAGGAATACTCTGGTTTGCCTTCGGTGGAAATGACCACTTCGGGCGCGCCGTTTTGGGCATCCATTTCGACGGCTGTTATTGCCGATGCGCGTGAAGACGAATCGATCAGCGCTGTCGCCGTTTCGGCACGGCCCTGCTTCTCAAGCGCGGTCCGTATCGCCGACGCTTTGCGCTGCGCGATGTCATCGCCCACTGCTACCACGGACCAGGCGGCCAGTATGGCCACAATGGCCCCAGCCCGTGTCGACATGAGACGTCCCATCTCCTACCGCTCCTCTAACTGAAGGGAAACCAGCGTGCCGTTTGCGTTAAGAACAACGCGTTCCGACTCGATGTCATTGACAACGATCCCCAGGTCGGGAAACTTGAATCCCCGCGTGATCACTTCCGTTGCTAACGACCCCTTGACCGGATAGGTCACTACGGCCATGGGGTCGTGTTTGTCCCAAACAATTCCGGTTACGCGAAACGTGCGTAAAACTGCCTGCGCGTCGCCGCCGCCCGCGAATGCAGTCATAGGCGCGGTGCCCGGCGCCGAAGCATCTCCGCTGCCGCCGGTCGTGGCGAGTGCCGACGGCGCGGTCGGACCTACCAGCGGTGTCATCGGATCCGCAGGCGGACGTTCGGTGTCGTAATTGAAGCCGATTTCCTGAATGCTGGCGATTAACTGATCAACGTCGACTGATGCGCGTTGGAACTGCGAACGTGCGGCTACCGGCGCTGCCGCAGCGCCCACGGCTGCGGGCGCGGCGTCGGGTGTAGCGGGTTGCCCGCTGGCCGCCTGCGCGGCACTCTTCGCCTGGTTTTCGCGGTAAATACGGTCCTGCTCCGTCTCCCCGAAGACAGCACGATAGACAAGGACCAACACGACCACTCCCAGGACGCCGAGAATTATCGCGTTTCTTTTCTGCTTTGGATTCACGAGTTGCCTCCCGGTTGCGCGGTGGCATTAGCGGCCTGTTGGGTCGCCGGTCTTCCAGCGGGAGTGCTCGGCACCAGAAAGCGGAAGGTGCTCAACGTAAACGTCGCTTTCGAAACGCCTTCTTTCTCTTCTTCAATCTTCAGATTGGAAACTTTGAGATAGCGCTCGAAACGTTCCAGTCGATTAATGAAACTCGCCGTTTGGTGGTAGTTGCCAAATGTCGAGATGGTGTATGGAATCGTTTCTTTCTTCTCGTCGCGAATCGGCGCTTCCGGCTTCAATGCGTGAGACAGGCCGACGTCATTGGCCATTTGCTCGAATTGGCGGACGAGCGTAGGGATCTCTCGCTGCGACGGAAGGCGCTTCTCGAAATCTTTTACAAGCTGATCGATCTTCCGCGTCTCTTCGCGCAGTTGCTCGATGTTTTTCTCTTTGGTAATGGCTTCATTGAGATCGCGGCGGACCGCCGCGAGTTCATCATTTAGCGTGGCGATCTTCGTCGTCTGCGCGCTGTGAACGAAAAACACGTACACGGCAAGCACGGCCGCGATTACGGCAAGCGCGCCGCCAACGGCCATCCAGTCCTTCGGAGTTACCGTACCTTTTAATGCGTCCATCATCGCGGTGTCTCTCCTTCCGGTGAAATCTGGAATTCGAGTGTGAATTTCTTGACGGGGAAACCCTCAAAGTCCGTATCGGAGAACGAGGGCGGCTCCATCACAAACATTGACGTAAACTCTGGGTCGGTCGTGAGTGCGTCCGTAAGCGGACTCACGTCGGATCGGCCATCGTCCGTGCTCACGACATAACCGGATACGCGCAAGATCGGGCGTGTGACGTTTACGATCTTGGTTTCTATTTTTTTCGTTTGCTCGTTGACTTTGGGTTTGCCGGTTTTCGGATCGATCACCTGTTCTTGAACTGGATATGACTTCGTCGATTCAAGAACTTCGCTGTACCAGAAGTTGGGTGGTTTCAAGCGCGACAGGTTGAACAGTTGTCTGGACCATACGATTCGGTTTGAAGCAATCTCCTGAATCGTAGTGATTTTCTCCGCCAGCGCGAGTTTCGTTTTTTCAAGCTGGTTCGATTCTTCGACGATGGCTTTCTTGGCCTCAAGGTCGGCTTTGTTCTTGGCCAATTCGTTGTTTAGCGCCATCACTTGCCATTGCGCGGACATGAAGGAGTATCCGATGTATGCAAGGGCAAGAACCGCCACGGCCGCTACGGCGATGTAGGGAAGTGGCGTGCGCTTGATCGGACGCAGATGATGCGGAAGCAGGTTGATGGTAATCATAGGTCTGCCATCCCCCGGGCAGCGAGCCCGACTGCAACCATGAACTGGGCGGGGTGATCGAGCATCTTGCTCACGGCGTGATCCGGACCCATCGCCAACGCGCTGTGCGTCGGGTCGGCCAGTTCCACCGCGATTCCCAATTCCTCATGGAGCGTATTTCGAAGCAGCGCCAAATGCGCTACGCCGCCGCTTACGATCAATCGGTCAACAGGATGCTCGTAGAGCTGCTGTTCGTAGTAGTCGAATGACCGGCGTATTTCGCTGACCAACCGAACCAGCGGCGGCCCGAGAATTTCTTCCATCGATTTTTCGGACTGGCTCGTCGGCTGCGCAACCGGCATCGGCGCAGGCGAGGTGGGTCCCAGGGCGTCAAGAGATCCCAATTCGTCATCCAGCGGATCCAGCAAGTTTCCAGATGAAGCCGCGGGTGACGGTGATTCCGCCGGGATGCTCGGCGGCAGCGAAGGTGGCTCGTGAACTTCGCCGTGACCTTGACGCGCGAACTCCAGAATCATTTTCTCGGCTTCCGCGGTTTCGACGCGACGCGCTTTGGTAACGGCTTGGATCAGTTCCTTTGCGCCCCAATTCACGTCGCGTATGAAATTCGATTTGCCATCTTTTACAAAGTGGATGCTGGTATTCGACGCGCCAAGATTAATGAGCGCCGCCGATTCGCCTACGCGTAAAAAGTCACAGCGTTCAGCCGCGTCGGCGAGAGCGAGAGAATCCACTCCGAGCACGCCATATTTAATGTCTGCTTCGTTCGCTACCTGTACGCGCGATTCGATCACTTCATAGCGCGCCGCAACAAGCAGCACTTTCAAGAGGTCTTTCCCGCCTTCACTCACTTTGTCGAGTGGCGTCCAATCCAGAAAGACTTCGGAGCGTTCGTAGGGAATGTTTTGTCCGGCTTCTTTTTCGATGGCATCGTTCAGCTTGTTGTCCGGCATATCCGGCAGACGCGGGTAACGAATAACAACGGTTTGTCCCGGCAGCGCTCCGACTACCAATGATTGCGCGGTTGGCATGGATCGCATTGCTTCGCGCACGGCGGTCGCCTGCGCAACAATGGGATCCGAGTTGAGTTGCGCCTTGTCGATAACGGCGTAACCGGCACTCTCCACTTTCATGGTGCCGTGCGCGCGTGAAACCTGGACGGCCTTCACGGAGTGTGACCCAATGTCGATGCCGACGGCCTTGGTCGGTTTACTAAACAACAAGGCTACTTCACCTCCTACGCGGCCGGCTCCAGCCTGATCGCGCATTCGCCGCTGCGCACGAATCTGCGCAGTGGCTCAATAAACACAGGACCTACCTCTTCAGTAGTCAAACGCAGGTTAGCAAAAATCGAACTATCTGTCAAGTCTTTACCTCATTCGAAAGTATGCTACCCACAACAGTTTGTCACATCCCTACAGATTTTTGGCGAATATGCACAATTTTTATGAATTCGACCAATGCTGGCCGAGGTCAAGTGGACTACCTATTAAATTG
>CALEZK010000412.1 GCA_937928585.1 uncultured bacterium
CCTTCAGGCAAGCTCGCCCAGCATGGGCATCGCAGGCCGGGCCGCGCTAGACGGCGAACCGGTCCTCATGGCTGACCGCGACAGTGATGCGCAATTCGGTGGACGCGAAAGCATCATCCGGCAGCAGATTCGCAGCGCGATGTGCGTGCCACTTCAGGTGGAAGACCGCATACTCGGCTCGATTTACGTGGATTCGCGCAGCACGGAGGTCGCGTTCACCCAGGAAGACCTCGAGCTTTTTCTATCGCTGGCGGCACAATCAGCCATGGCGATTGACAACGTCCGCCTCTATGAACAGATGCTTGAAGCGGAAAAGAAACGGGCAAGCCTTGGCCGCTTTCTATCCCCCAGTATCGTGGAAGAAATCATGAAGCAGGGCACTTCGCTCGTGCTCGGCGGCGATAAGCGAACCGTGACGACCATGTTCTGCGATGTGCGCGGCTTCACACCGATTGCCGAAAGAATTTCGCCCCACGATCTCGTTGACATGCTGAACGAACACTTCACGGCGATGACCGCCATCGTATTCGAAATGGAAGGGACGCTGGACAAGTACATCGGCGACGAGATCATGGCAGTATTTGGATCGCCGGTGTCGAAGGGCGAAGATGCCTTGCGCTGCGTAAAGGCGGCGCTATTGATGCACGCAAAAAACAATGAGTTGAACGAAAAACGCATGGCAGAAGGCAGACCAGCCTTTGAACTGGGGATTGGCGTTGCCACGGGGGAAGCGGTGGCAGGCTTTATCGGCTCGCCGGATCGCATGGAGTTCACCGTGATAGGCGATCGCGTCAACACCGCGCGGCGCCTCTGCTCAATCGCCGAACCGGGACAAGTTATCGTCAGCGATGCCACGCACGAGGAAGTGAGGGATCACGTTAAGGCAAAGCCGATTGGCACGGTGATACTGAAAGGAAAAGAGGAGCCCGTGCACGCGTTTGAAATTGAGGCGATGCTATAAACGTCAGGAGGCAATCATTCCGGAGAACCGGGCGGCTACTCTTCCAGAATCATGAGTTTTACGATGATTCCAATGACGACAATCGCGCTGAGCACCAGCGCCACCTGAGGCCCCCACACCAGCAGCGGATTCACGGGCTGCTTTTCGATGACTGCCGGCGTGTCACTGATGGCTACTTCCGGTAGTTTCAGGCTGGATTCGAACTCGACAGCCGCGGTCTTGGCACGCTCGGCGAGGTCAAACTCATCTTTTGGGACCCGAACGCCGTTCACCGTGCGAAAATATCGGTCTTCCTGCTCCTGAAGCTTGTCTCGGGCGATTTTCAGCGTAATGGGAATCAGCTCAACGTCCTTGCGCAACACGGTGATCGGCGATCCGACGCCGTTTCGGGTGATCGGGCGGAGTACGTAGCTCGCGGAATTCTCGTTCTTGTCCGTGCGTTCCGCGAAGTAGGAGGAGCCGTTCTCTTTTACGCGCACTTCATAGACATTTCGATCATTAATTTGATCCGCCTGCGCCAGAAACGGCAATAATACGGTAATCAGTATCGCGCCCATAAGCTCCCTTCCCGGCCGCAATGGTATCTGACTGGGCGCTGCGCGGCAACACTGCGGCCAAGCCGCGTGAGGACGACCCACAGGCATGAGTATTCCAGACTGGCTTCCCCCCCTTGTTTGCGCGGCGATTGGCACTGCGATCGTGGTAGTAATGACGCTCCGTGCGCGCGCGAATGAGGCGCAGCATGGCGTGCGTGCCGTGGTGGCGCGCGATACCGCGCAACTGGCGTGCACCATTTGTCAGAAGCAAATGGTCATACCCGCTGAAGATCTGAAACCGCTGCAAGGGGTTGAGATGGCGCTTTGCGTGCGCGACAATCCCGCGCTGGCAGGGCGAAAGCTGGCCGAATACACCTGCCCATATTGCGAAGCCACGCACGTTTTCGCGGTGGACAAGCGCGCGCCCGAATGGGTCGGCGCGAACATGTTCTCGCCGCAAAGCAAGGGAACGCGTTGCCTGAATTGCAGCAAGCCCCTACGAACGGCGCCCTGGGGCGAAGGGGCGTACGACAAACGCCTGAACGAGGCCCCCTTGCAACCGGACTACGGACTTCAGTGTTCGAAGTGTAACGCCGTTGTTTGCGTTGCCTGCACACTGGATGCGACAAGGAACCGAACGAAGGATGGCTCCTTTGTCTGCCCGAGGTGCTTCCGCTCGCCAGTGGATCGAACCTATCATCCAATTTAGTGCAAAGTAATGAAACTTTGGGCAATGTCAGGGTATTGTGCAGAAGGGGCCGCATCTCCATTGAAAGGGCAATCATGGGTCTTCGCTACCTCGCGTTCCTTACGGTCGCATCCGTAGCGATCTTCGCTTGCGCAACTGGCGGGAAGTCGGAGGCGGCCGCGCCGCTCCCACAGGACGAGCCGGGCCGCGCCGCTACGCTTCCACCCCTGAATCCCAACGAAGTGTATCGGCCGGAAGTCGCCGCGAACGCGAAAAAACCAGAGGCACGAAAATCCGGGCGGGTCACCATCGAAAAATCCATCGAGACTGCCGGGAACGTCGTGCGCGCAATTGGAACGCAGGCGGGCGGAAACATCGTGCTGATGAACGGCGTCGAGAATCGCATGTTGTATGACATCGAGTTGAAGCGGGAGTCCGTCGCAGACAGCATCGCGATTGTTGCGGCAGGTAGTGGGTTAATCGTAAACGATACGCCGCAGTACGTGTTCCTCATTCCCGAGGGATACGAGCAGCTTCTCAACCTTTCTCTTGCCGGTAGAATCGATCAGCGGTATGCGAATATCACGACGGATGCAACCTTTGGTTCAGGCCTTCCGCTGTTTACGGTCTTCATGTGGATGGGCTATGCGCTGGACATTTCCATCGTGGCGGACAACTCCGTCGGCGAAGAACGGTGCGGCGAATTGGCCCTGCAACAAGTTCCTGTGGAAATCGCGCTGGAGGCAATCCTGAAGTCCGCGCGCGTCGTGGCGCTCGCCGCGGATTCCACGCCGGAATACATCTTTTTCGGGACGCCCGCAAACCAGAATCCCGCATCGCTGTTGCTGGATGAGGCATCGCTGACGGAACAACAGCGGGCGCTTCTGGACAAGCAGGTTTCCCTCGCGCTGCCGCGCCCGCTGCGCACCGGAGAGCGCATGGAACTGCCCATGCACGCAAGCAAGCTGGGCGACATTCTGCCGGCGTTGTCGGAGCAATTGGGCGTTCAGGTGGTCGCGGAAAAGGGTCTCCTTTCGTTCCCGGTAAACCCGATTCATCTGCACAAGGTGCGCGTGCGGACCGCTATGGATCTCCTCCTGCGCCAATGGCTCGAAGCGAACTACGGTTACCAGGTCACCAAAGACCGCATCGTCATCCGCCGAAAGTGATCGGCGTTTGCGGTTGACGCTTGCCCCCTTCGCGTTTACACTGGCGGCATGCCCAGCGACACACTGATTCTTCTGCCCGCCTTCAACGAGGAATCCAATGTTGGCGGCGTTATTGCCGCGGTCCGCGAATCACTTCCAGATGCCACCGTAGCCGTCATTGACGACGGCTCCCACGACGCAACCGTCGAGCGGGCACTGTCGGCTGGCGCGATGGTGCTCTCGCTCCCCTACAACCTCGGATACGGCGTGGCATTGCAGACGGGCTACAAGTACGCGCTGCGCTCGGGGTTCTCGTATGTGGTGCAACTCGACGCGGACGGGCAACATGATCCCGCGTGCTTGACGCGGTTGCTGGACCATGTGCGCTCGGACAAAAGCGACCTGTGCATCGGCTCACGGTTTCTCGAGGGCGACACCTACGCGATCCCGCTGGCGCGGCGCGCGGGTATGTACATTTTCCGCAGGATTGCTTCGCTCCTGCTTGGCAAGACGATTACCGATCCGACGAGCGGCTTTCAGGCGATGAACCGGCGCGTGCTCGAATTGTATTCGCGCGATTCCTATCCCGTGGACTATCCGGACGTGGATGTCATCGTGATGCTGCACCGGCATGGGGTGCGCATCGACGAATTGCCGGTGACGATGTATGCGAGCGCGGGAAAGTCCATGCACGCCGGGTTGCGGCCGCTCTACTACCTTTTCAGAATGGGCCTGGACATTCCGCTAAACCTGATTCGGCGGGCAGTGTTCGGCATCACCCTGCTTGCGTTTGTGATCGAGCTGGTGCGACGGCGCAAACTTCGGGTGGAATACTCGTGGTTGTGGATCTGCGCGGGCATCGCAATTGTGGTGATCGGCCTGAACTATCCGCTGCTCGAATGGATAACGCGCATGATCGGCGCAGGCTGGACGTCCTCCACCCTCTTCTTCTTCGGCATCTTCTTCGTGCTGGCGCTTTCCCTGCAATTCAGCGTAAAAATCTCCCGCCTTGAAACTGAAGTCAAGAATTTGGCCCAAGAACTCGCGCTTCGAGAACCGAAGTTTCAAACCTTGGATACACAACTGGCCGGAGATGGTCAACGTTCAAAAAGTTACTCAGCCCACGAAAAATAGACAAAGCGTAGCAATTGCCTCTCGCCTCTCTCGAAGAACAAACTTGTCAGACTTACAAATCGACGAATTTCAATCTAGCAAGGACCCAACTATGCAAGCCGCTGACACAATCAGGCCAGAAAAGCCAATGACAGGCTACTAACACCATCCATCGAGGTATGGAATTGACGTGTATTGATTATGTGTAATCGTATTCTTGATCTTGCATCTATATCCAGTCCCATACTCCCCTTCACATGTCGCATTCGTATCTACTTGATCACACAAATTTCGTTGCCTTAGTTAGATACGCTCGCAAGCGCGCCCGGCACATCTTCAACAGGGGTCAGTATTCCATCCTGCAACAAGTAAAGGCCATCCGCAACCGACGTTCCGCCCTGATTTGGAACAATCTTCTTCGCAAGAACCTGCTCGGGCAACTGCAGGCTCGCCAAACTTGGGGTTGCCCCTTCTCCATCCGATAGCCACTTAAAATTGTCAACGGTAGTAATAACCCGTTCCCGTGGAACAGGAGAGTTACCTATCTGAACAATATTCTCCTTTCTGGTCAGAATCCATGCATTCCCGATCTGGCGGTAATCCTTTTTGCAAATTCTCTTATACTGCTCTACCTGATTATAAGGCTCGAATAAAGATTCGGTAACAGCATAACCTTTTTTGGGGTCAATCTGGACTGTCAAGTCGGGACGAGGTTGTCCTTCCAGCGTACGCTTCAAAGTGTAGCCGTTCATGGATTCTTCGCTTCCCGGAGTAGCTTCTTCTACTTCCCACTTCCATTTGGACCCTTCATGACGCGATGAAGCGATTGCAGCCTGCAGAGTTTCTCCATTTTCTACTTTCATAGAAAGAACTCTAGGATCATCGCCAAGCCTTCTTTGCACGAGTCCTCCCAATTCACGGGCAGCCTTCGATTCTTTCCAATCGGGCATCTCGTACAGCGTTATTGATGCTTTGGAAGAATCCAACCATTCAGCAAAAATATCCTCATTCAAAACGTGGCGCGATACCTGCCGCGACACTTCACGCCTTCTATCTCCGTATTCATTGACAACATTCTGCTCGCAAGTTATTAGCAATCCCTTACCTTTGATTACAACCTTAGAGAGCGTATTGATCGGCACGATCAAATCATTACTCCGACTTTCGCCGTTAATCGATAGCTGATACGAACAATCGTTTAAGACTAAGCCGTTTTGGGACTGCTCATCGACAATGAAATCGATTAAAGCACTGTCCGTGTCGGCAAAAACTGAACATGTTGAAAAGAACACAAGTAATACAGCCAGTCGCCAGCGCAAAATGTGGATGGAGAGAATTTGCATCGAACGATCCTTTCGTCGAAACAGAGTTGGCAATCAAAACACAAAGCGGCAAATAGTGCTGTACCCCGCATCTAGAGTAGACTAAAAACAGTTTTGAGTCAATCGGAGATTTTTCAAATTGTCCATAAATTATCGCAACACATTGTCTTACAATAGCTCAACGCCCCAACCTGTCGCTGGCGGGAATGCAGAAACAGGTTTAGTGAACTCTCGTCTGTACGGTCGCAACTAGCTTGGTGAGTGGTAATATGAAGAATCGTAGAGGCGTAAGAGTCGGCATTTTCTATGCTCGCGGGTTTACTTCACTATATAAACCGTAACAGATCAAGTAGCTGCTTTAAGCAATCATAGCCCTCATTTTCGCCCGATCCGCGTTTCAAATGCACGCCGCGCAAGCCCGCATGCTGGGCCGCATTTACGTCTTCGTCAAGCGAATCGCCGACATGCAACACTTCACCCGCGTTTACCCGAAGTCGCTCCACGGCGATATGAAATACTTGCGGTGAAGGCTTGCTCACACCGGCTTCCGCGGAGGTTAGTATGAACTCAAATCGATCCGCTATTCCCATCGCTCTCAACAGACGCGGTAGCCGTGAATCCCAATTGGAAACAATGGCGATGGGAATGTTGCGCGCTGCCAGCGCATCAAGCGTCGGCATCACGTCATCGTATAAACGCCACACCTCAGGCTGTTCGAAGCGCAGATAAAGCGCGTCGAAGAAGGGATCAAATCGGTCTGCAAATGCGTCCCCTTCGCACGCTTGATCGAACACACGCGTGACGAGTTCTCGCCACCACGCACGTTCTATGGCCTCTGAGGTATGAAACGGCGTGCCGCCGTCCACTGATGGCCGGAGTTCCCGCCATACCGTCTGAAATGCAGCGTTGAGGGTATCGGCAGATACGCATACACCGAAGCGTTCTGCCTCGCGCGCATAGACGTCACCCACGGACGGTTGCACGTGAAGGAGCGTGCCCGCAGCATCAAAGAGGATCGCGCGGATCATTCGGTCCCACCAATGCTCGGCAAATACGTACGATCAAAAATGGGAGTGGATACCTCGCGCATAATAGTGAATCTAATGGTTCATTGGGAGCATGCAGGCAGAAAACCCGCATACTGTAAGCAAAATCCTGAGTACGAGGCATCGCCGCGCGAATATTGGTCAGGCGTAAAGTAACCGGCCTTTAGGTTGCGGAATCGGACGGCCCAGCGCTGTAGCGGTTTCAATCCATTCGTCAATCACTACCTGAATGTTGGCAACGGCGTCCGCATAAGTAGCCCCATCGGCCATGCAACCTGGTAGCTCCGGCACTTCGACGACGAACGCGTTGTCGATTTCACTCCAATAAATAATCAATTCATATTTCGACATCGTCATTGTCTCCCAGACGGTATTTTACGATGAGATCTCAAACTTGCTTCACTTAATACGCCTTGGCCATTGATCCCTTTGGCTGGGTATTGACTATTTCGATCACGCCATTCCTCGTGAAGATATGATGGCCGCCGCGAATACGTTCCTCGAAATTTAGATTGCCCAGCAGCAGTCTCAAATCGGCAAAAGTAACATTGGCGTCTGCGACGCCGCTGAGAACTCTCGCTAACACTTTGTCGTGCTTCGCCACACTGAAAGGCTAAAGGATGCGAGACCGTTATTCAAAATAAGGGTGGCGACTCATCCCGGAGAGTTGGAAGCTTTTGTCCGCTACGTAATGATCCCGGCAGCGAGGACGGCCTCTCCGTCGTATAGCACGGCCCATTGGCCGGGCGTTACGCTGCGCTGTGGTTCGTGGAAGGCGAGTGAGAATGTTTCGGAATTGGTCGCATCCGGCGTAACGGTGCAGGGCACTGGGATGCTTTTGTAGCGCGTTTGCACCGCACAGTCGAAGGGTTCGGTTTGTGGCGGGATTGCGCACCAGCTTACTTGTTCCGCCATAAGGCCTGTGCTGTGCGCTTCTTCCTCGTGCCCCACGACGAGCGCGTTGCGCTGCATGTCGATCTTCACGACGTAGTAGGGCTTGGGCGCGGCGATGCCGAGTCCTTTCCGCTGGCCCACGGTGTAGTTCACGAGGCCGGTGTGGTGGCCCACGAGTTCGCCCTGCAAATTTACGATCGGACCGGCGAGGGGCGCATCGACGCGACTCGCGAGGAAGTTCCGGTAATTGTCATCCGGCACGAAACAGATTTCCATGCTCTCAGGCTTGTCAGCCGTGACGAGTCCGAGCGAGCGCGCGATGGCGCGCGTGTCTTCTTTCGTCATTTCGCCCAGCGGAAACATGGCGCGGCCAAGTTGCGCCTGGCCCAATCCCGAAAGGGTGTAGCTTTGGTCCTTGTTCAAATCCACGGCGCGCATGAGGGCAACGCGATCGCCGCGTTTCGCTGTACGGGCGTAGTGGCCGGTGGCGATTACGTCGGCCTCAATTGCGAGTGCCTTTTCGTAGAGCGCGCCGAATTTCACGCGCTGGTTGCAGCGGGAGCAGGGATTGGGCGTTCGCCCGGCCATATATTCGCTGATGAAGTCTTGAATGACTTCGCGCTCGAAGCGCTGTACGTAGTTGATGACGTAGTGCGGTATGCCCAGCTTGTCCGCGACACGGCGGGCGTCCTGGGCGGCATCCAGCGTGCAACACGCCTTGCTGGACGTTTCGCGGCCTTCGCCGGACGCAACGCGCATCGTCATGCCCGTAACGTCATAGCCTTGCTCGACAAGCAGGGCCGCGGCGACGGAGCTGTCCACGCCGCCCGACATCGCCACGAGTACGCGGCGATTCCTGGCGCGGGATTCTGTATTTGGCGTCGAAATGGGCATGATCAGGCAAACCTTCGCGAAGTATACACCATGCGGGAAGGATGATTTAATCTGGAGAAGTGCAGACGCACTTCTGCCTTGTCCAGTGATTAACTTGGAACAGCGTGTTGCTTACGGTTCCTGCGAGACCGGCTGTTGCGGCGGACGGGGCTGCTGCTGTTGGCCGCTGCCGGCTGCCGGGCGCTCTTGCTGGGCCGGTTGTGGCGGTTTCATCGTGCACTTACCCTCGAACAGCACGCCTTCGGCAATGCTGACGCGGGGGGCCACAATATCGCCCAGAAGTTTGCCGTTGGTGGCTATTTCCAGACGGTCCTGCGCGAAGATATTGCCTTCGACTTCGCCGGCAATCGTGACTTGCCCGGCGTACAGATCAGCCTTGACGCGGCCGGTCTCCTGTACGACGATGGAATCTTCGCTGTGAATACGGCCGGAGACTACGCCTTCGATACGGATTGTACCTTTGGACTTTATCTCGCCGATGATCGTTGTGCCTTGTCCGATTACTGTGACCACTTTTGTATCACCATACACTCGTTTTTTTGCTGCGTCTAACATACTTGCTTCTTATTCGACAAGGTAGCGTTCGGGGTCCACCGACTTGCCGTTGATTCGAACTTCGTAGTGGAGATGCGCGCCCGTGCTGCGTCCCGTGCTGCCGAGCTTTCCGACCTCCGTACCCTTCTCAACCACATCGCCTACAGACACTGTCGTCTTCTGCATGTGACCGTAGACCGTAACCATGCCGCCGCCGTGATCGATGCGCACATGATTGCCGAGATACTTGTCCCATCCGGAGGATATAACGGTGCCTTTGCCCGTTGCAATGATCGGCGTGCCGTATGGCGCGCTGATGTCGAGTCCGTCGTGGTAACTCAAGTCGCGCGTGAAGGGATCTTTGCGGTATCCGAAGCGCGACGTAACGATGGAACGTTTGGTGCGCGAAACCGGCCAGATTCCGGGCGTGCGATCGATTTCTTCTTTCTTCGCCTTGCTGGCAGCGAGATACAATTCGTTGTATTCGCGCAAGCTGTCGGTGCGAATGTTGATTTCCTGCACGATGAGATCGGCGCTGGGGTTTGCCAATCCGTCGATCACCGAAGGAGGACGCACGAGCGCGTCGTTCGCGACGGGCGCATCGCCATCCGGACCATCCGCTGGAGGACCACCCTTGCCGCCTTCGTCATTGCTTACGTTCTCAACGTAGCCCGCAGGCTTCTTCGTGCGCGGGGGAAGACCGTTGTTCTTGCGGAAGTTCTTCTCGACGTCGTAAAGCTCGCTGAGTTCGCTGGTGATGGCGACCATGCGGGCTTCATATTCCTCGCGGACTTTCTGCTCGATTGCCGTGCGTTCCTCTTCGGAGAGCACAGCGGCAGGCTGCTGGGCAAGCGGGGTCGCCTGGGCGCCGATCTCGCGCTTCTCGCGTTCGAGGCGCTCAACGTCCTTCTTGGCAACCTTCGCACTCTGGTACGAGTAGGCCGCTGTAAACGCCAGTACGGCGAACACGGCGACCAGCGTGTACAGCTGGAGTGCGTACAGATTCAGGCTTCTAGTGTTCCCCTGCCCGTGGG
>CALEZK010000413.1 GCA_937928585.1 uncultured bacterium
CTTCATGGTTGGCATTCCAGGGTACCTGAATTGTTATTTACCGTTGCAGAAATCGCTCTGCGTCTTTCCACAACAGATCCAGTTCTTCTTCGGAATAGGTTTCGGGGTTTATGACGAGTTGCGCGCCGGGACTTGCGAAATGAACGGCGAGGCGTTCGACGGCAACACGCATGACTTTCGGATGATCGAACGCGAGGGGCGGCAGCGCGTTCACGGGCAACCATTCGGCATGGCGGGCGTCGTCACCGGGGCGCAGCGGATGCGCGCGGTAGTCGATCAGGGCGATGTAAACGACGGTGACGCACCATCCGCGCGGGTCGCGTCCGGGATCGCCAATGGTAAAGAGCTGGCGCAGGGGCACGTCTTTAAGGCCCGTTTCCTCCTGCAGTTCGCGCGCGCCCGCATCGTCAACAGGCTCATTCTCATCGACCCATCCGCCGGGCAGGGCCCAGTCTCCCTCGAAGGGGCCATGGCCGCGCTGAATCAACAAGACGTGCAGGACACCGTCGCGCAGGGTGAAGACCGCGGAATCCGCGGCGAGGATAGGGCGTGGATACGGATAGGTATGGGTGCTTGCCAGCATTGGGTTGTGTCTCCTGATCGTAGCCATAGTGACGGGTTGGGACGTTTGGAGCAAGGTTTTGGACGGAAACAGGTATCAGCCGAAACGCATCGTAGCCTGCGGTCGTAGTTTGTAATGTTAATCGTACTGGTAATTGGACCCCCCAGAGCGCGAAGCGCAGGGCATGTGAGCGGTTACGTTTACGCGCACGAGCGCGAGGGGGAGGAGGAGATGGATTAGGAGAGGGCTTGCGACTTGTTTTGGTTCCCCGTATGCTTTTCTCGGGGTTATTGGGGAAAGAATTTCGCATGCGTTATGACGATGAACTGCAATCGCTTCGAAAAGACCTTGATGAGCTCTTGAACCGTGCCGCGGGCATGAAGAACCGCATTACGGCGATCGAGCGGGAAATCAAGCTTGAATCGATTGCGCGGGGACAGGACGAGGTCCGTCCCGCGGAGATGAAATCGCCGGTGGAGATACCCGGCGATGTGAAGCCAGTTATCACGGATGCGACGCCACCGCCTATTCCGCCGCCCCTGCCGCCGATCTCCAATGTAAAGGATGCCGCGCGGGAACCGGTCGAAATTGCGTCGCCTACTTTCGCGAGCACGCATCAGGAGCCGGTGATCCCGAAAGTTGCCGCGCGCGCCGCCGAGCCGACGACGCCTCCTGCCGGCGTGGAAGAGCGAATCTGGAAATACTGGATGCCGCGCGTGGCGAGTGTGCTGCTGGCAATTGGCGTTGCCTGGGTACTGTTCCTGATTGCGCCAAATACGACTCCGGGGATGCGCGTTGCCTTTGGCTATGGCGTTGCCGCGGTGCTGCTCTTCGCGGGATGGCGCTTGGAAAAGAAGTACGTGCAGTATGCCCGCGTGTTGTACGGGGGCGGGATCGGCATCAGCTATTTTGTGACGTTTGCCGCGCACTACGTGAAAGCGGCGCGGGTGATCGAAAGCGAGATCGTGGGCATCGGGGCGCTGCTGGTTGTTGTGCTGCTGTGGGGGATCGTGGCGCAGATCCGCAGTTCAAAGATAGTCGCAACTTTGGTCACGCTGCTTGGTCATCTGACCATCGCGCTGACATTTTTCACGCTGCAGGACCTTTCGCTGCTTTCCGTAACGGGAATCGCGGTGCTGGGCATGGGTAGCGCGTTCTTTCTGCTTGCGAACCGCTGGTACTACGTGGCGGTGGTCGGACTGCTTGGCTGCTATTTCAATCATGGGTTGTGGATGATTCAACGTCCGCTGCACTTCACGCAGACGGAGTTTTCGCTATCGTTCGGATTTCTGAGTTTGTACATGCTGACGTTTGCGTTGGCGGAGTTGTTTGCGCCGGAAGATTTGCGACGCAAGCTGATCCCAACGCGGCATCGATCGCTTTTCGTTTCGACGAATACGGTGCTGTTTTTTCTATTGGGAACCTGGAGCTTCTATCGGTATCAGCCGATGCTGGCGCATCGGGATATGGTGCTCGCGATCTACGCGCTGGTGCTGGGCTTCATCGCAATGGGCTATCTGCGCTTGCGCAAGGGCGACCCGCTGTACAACGCGTATCTGACGAAAGCGGTTTCGGTGTTTACGCTTGCGCTTGCCGTTCGCTACGGACAGGGCACGCTCACTGCATCGCTCGCGATTCAATCGGTGGTGTTGTTGTATTCGGCCCGACGCTCCGGCCTTCTCGTGACGCGCATTCTCGCGTTTGGCATTGCGATCTTGTGCGTGGGGCAGGGTTTCTACACTTTCGCGGACATTGGATCCGTCGGCACGGATGATCCGCTGTATTTGCGCAGAATCGTGGAGGCCGCGTTTGCGATTGTCGGTCTGTTTGGGGCGGCGCTCTTGTATCAGCGCACGGATTGGTCGTTGCGCTCCCCCGCTACGCTGCCGTTCTCTACGCAGACATTGCAAATGCTCTGGGACCTCGATTTTCTATCGGAGCCGCCCAAGGGCCGCGAGAAACTGACCAAACCTTTGGGCGGACTTCAGTTTCCGTATTACTACGCGGTTGGCGGCATGGTGTTGTTCGTGGTGTATGCGCTCATGTTTGCAAAGACCGGCTATCGAAATGCACCGTTCGCGGGTTTTGTGCTGGCAGCAACGCTGCTGGGCTTCCTGTTGCAGTCGCGGCCTTTCAGTCTTGTCGCGGTGCTGGGCTTGTTCCCTGTCTTGATTAGTTCGTTTGTCTCCAACGTTGTGGAAGACAGCACGCCAGCCTGGCTGGCGTGGATTAGCGTTGCGATGGTGATGGCCGCGGGTGTGATCGGCGATCGGCGCGTGATCGGCGCGCGGGAAGGTCTCGCGTTTCACCAGATGGCGGCGTCGCCCTATCTCTTGTATTGCACAACCGCGCTGACGATGGCGACGGTGTTGCTGGCGCGGACGGAGACAAGTTTGCAGGGGGCGCTGCTGCTCGCGATTGCGGGGGTGGCGGCGGCGTGCCTGACGCTGATGCTGCATGCGCGCGGCCTGGCGACAGCGACGTTGATCCTGCTGGGATTTGCGACGATTGGCTGGTCGATTCACTCCGATGAGTACGCGACAACGCAGTGGCATGTTGTCGCTCTGTTGTCCGTGGGCGCGAGTTTGTTCATTGATCGGTTCTTTGCGCGGAAGACGAACGAAGGTTCGCTTTCCGTGTGGGGGGCGATTGGATTGGTGTTTGGCTGGTTCCTGCTTATGCGGTATGCGGATGCGCTGGGAAAATCGGAGGCTTGGTTCTCACGCGAAGGCGGTAACGCGCCGCTGGGCTTCGGATACTTTCCGGACGATTGGCAGCCGTTCGCGGCGGCAGTCATCGCGTTTGGCTATGCGGGCTACGCCGCGTTGACGCGATCGCGCACGGCAGTCGCCGTGGCGGGCATCGGCGCGCTGTTCGCTTCGCTTGAGATCGTGACGAAATCGTACGAGCGAGACCTTGCGTTGTCCGCTTTGGTGTGTGGGTTTGTCGCGTTGGCGCTGTTCTGGGGTATTTGCGAGCGCTTGGTGGTACGTATCGAATCGCCGCGACTTAAAGCGGCTTCCGACACGCTGGCGGGCATTTGCGTCGGAATTGCGAGCGTGTTGCTGTTGATTATGGTGGAACGCATTCCGAGCCTGGCGACGTATTTCCTCACGGTGGGTTGGGGTGTGCTGGCCATCGTGCTCTTTGGCGTGTCGCTGTTTACGCACCAGCGCTATTATCGCTATGCAGGGCTGGGTATTTTCTTGTTGGCGATTTTGCGCCTGTTTAAGGATGCATACGAATTAACGGGCGTGTATCGTCCTTTGGCGTTTATCGGGCTTGCGGTGTTGATGTTCGTCGTGAGCTTCGGATACTTCTACGCGGCGCGGATGATCGGCGGGGAAAAAGAAAAGCCCAAAACGCCCGCAGGACCGCCGCCCTTGAAGGAGGACGGTGACGCGCCGCGCGGGGATACTTAATTGGCGCGCATAGTGGTGATCGGTGATATGCAATGTCGTTGGTATAAGGGGCGTGGTGCGTTGAAAGCCAAAGCGGCTGCGCTTTGGCACTTTGGTTTTGGGGACAGCCACCGAAGCGGTGACAGTCCCCATTCCTAGGAGTCGAACTCTTGCTCGTCGCTTTCGTCGCTCTCTTCCGTGCCGCTTAGTATCGAGACGTCCTGTGAGGCCTGATCCATGACGGCCTGCGTGGAATAGATAGGCGCGTCGGTGCGGCAGGCGATGGCGATGCCGTCGCTGGGGCGAGAGTCGACGCGCAAGACCTGTTCGACCTGGCCCGTGGCGGAGCGCTGCTCGATGTTTACGTGGGCGTAGAAGGTCTCGTTCTCGAGTTTGTAGATCGTGACGGATTGCACCGTGCCGCGCATTCCCGCGAGCAGATTGCGGATTAGGTCGTGGGTCATGGGGCGACCGTAGTCCTTGTTGACAAGCCCGGCATGAATGGCTTCGGCCTCGAAAATGCCGACGACTATGGGCAGGACACGGTCTTCGTTGCGCAGCAGGACCACGGGTTGATGGTGGCTGTCCATGCTAACGCCCATTACTTCAAGTTTTATCATGTCCGTCCCTCCTTCAGGTGCATTCTATACCACGCATGAGGGGATGTCGAAGTGCGGGTTTTACGGCGCGTGGTACGATTCAGGAGAGACATCCCGCCGCGGTTCCATGAGGAATGGGATCGGTTACGATAACGCGCGCGAACACGAGGAGGAGCAGGGTTTAATGTTTGGTTCATTGGCGATTGTTTCGTTCGCGGTGTTTGCTGCTGCGGGTGATTCAGCGGGCACTTTCAAGACCGTGACTGTGCCGGCCGTGGATGAGGCGTCGAAAGACGCTTCGTTTGTCGCATTTCGGGACGCATTGCGCGATGCCGTGGCGAAGCGCGATGTTGAAGCGGTGTTGCGAATCGTCGATCCAGAGATCAAGTGCGGGTTTGGCGGAGAGGACGGCAAAGACAACTTTATCAAGGCGTGGAATCTTGCGGTAAAGCCGGCGGAATCAATGTTGTGGCGCGAGTTGGGCGAGGTGCTGCGTTTGGGCGGAAGGTTTGAAGATTCCAACGGGGACAAGCAGTTCATCGCGCCGTATACGTTTCTGGACATGCCGGACGAGTTTGATTCGTTCGAGAACGCGATCGTCGTTGGCGACGGAGTGCGCGTGCGCGAGGCGCCGCGCGCGAGTTCGGCGCAGATAGCGAAGGTGGATCGAATCGTCGTGCGGGCGTATCCGGAGGCGGAGCTTGTGGAAGAGGAGATCAATGGCGAGAAGTTTCCGTGGCGCGCGGTAGGCCTGCCGGACGGCCGGAAGGGATTTATTTGGGGGAAGTTTGTGCGAATGCCGGTGGAGACCCGCGCGGGGTTCAGCAAGAAGTCAGGAGAATGGAAAATGGTGTTTCTCGTCGCGGGGGATTGAAATGGGTTTGCGCGCGTGCCGGGAATCGCCGTTGGGGGTCTGCGCGTTACCCCGTGGTAGTTGGTTCTGTTTCGGCGCTCGCGTACGCTACTCTTGCGGCCCCGAGACATTTTTCTTTGTAAATGCATTAACACCAATGGCTTGTGTATATTTAACGCCACTTACTGCCGATCCCCTTTAGCTGGGAATATTGGGATAAAGTGATCGGAAACTTGCAGCATTTTGGCGGTTCTTGCCTTTGGATTTTGGGTGGTGCTTGGTTGTTTCGGGCAGTGGCTTGACAATCAATATTCAGCATGGTATGGTTCTTGTTTGTGCTTCCAGCGGGAGAAGTCTGTCTAATGGTTTTCACTGGCAACGGGGGAGGTGTCTCTTGTTGCGTCGGGCCAATTTCACGCGAATGTCCCCCACTGAATAAACCGGAAGACGTATTGTGTCAAGCTGCGGCTTGGACTCCGCTCGAGGCATCTGGAAGTCGTTTTGTGGCCAATTGCGGCGCAAGCGCGTCCGCACTTTATAAAGACTGGCAATAGAGGGTCAATCGCATGGCTGTTGTTCCAAAGCAACCGTTTGAGCGGGTTTCGTTGGGTCGTATCGCCGACGAAATGGACCTGCCGGACCTGATCGAGATTCAGACACGGTCCTACTCCGATTTTCTTCAATGGGACGTCCCCCCAGACGAGCGTTCGCCTAAGGGATTACAGGAAGTATTCCTGGACGTGTTCCCGATTGCGTCGCCGGACGGGATGACGCGGCTCGAGTTCGTTCATTATTCGTTTGCGCCGCCGAAGTATACGGTGCGGGATTGCCAGGAGCGCGGCATGTCGTATGCCGCATCGCTCAAGGCCTTGCTGCGGCTTGTCCGCTACGAAGAAGTGGGCGGCGAGAAGCGCGAGAAGATCATGGTGGAGCAGGAGGTGTTTCTCGGCGAACTGCCGATGATGACGCCGACGGGCACTTTCATTATCAATGGCGCGGAGCGCGTCATTGTGAGCCAGCTGCACAAATCGCCGGGCGTGTCGTTTGAAACGAAGACGCACCAGAACGGAAAGACGCTGCTGACGGCGCGCATCATTCCGTATCGCGGCGCGTGGCTTGAATTCGAATACGACGTGAACGATGTGCTGTGGCTGACGATCGACCGCCGGTCGAAGATCATCGCGACAGCGTTTCTGCGCGCGTTCGGTCACGAAGACAATGAAGAGATACTCAAGCTGTTCTACCGGATGGAGACCGTCACGCTCGGCCGCCAGAAGGTGAAGATCGGCACGAAGTCGCACGATCCGCATGACCTTGTTGGGCGCGTGGTGGGCGCTGACGTTATCGATAACGAGTCCGGCGAAATTCTCGCGGACGCCGCGGACGAACTGACCGCGCCGATGATCGATCGTCTCATGCATTCGCACGCGAAAGAATTCCAGATCATCAACGCGGAAGACTACGCGAAGGATTCTTCCGTCGCGACGACGCTTTCGCTCGATCCGACGCAGACGACGGAAGACGCCTATCGCGAGGTGTATGCGCGGATTCGTCCCGGCGATCCGGCGACGGACGCGACGTGCCGCACGTTTTTCCAGAAGCTGTTTTTCGACGCTTCTCGCTACGACTTCGCGCCGGTGGGCCGCTACAAGATCAACCGCAAGCTTGGTCTTGATATCTCGCAGGACACGAAGACGCTGACGAAAGAAGACGTCATTCGCACGGTCCAATACCTTGTGAAGCTGCGCGGTGGCGAAGGCGTGCTGGACGACATCGATCACCTCGGCAACCGCCGCGTGCGCGCGGTGGGCGAGCTGCTTGCGAATCAGGTGCGCATCGGACTTGTCCGCATGGAACGCACGGTGCGCGAGCGCATGAACTTTCAGGAAGAAGATCAGCTCACGCCGCAGAGCCTGGTGAATCCCAAGCCGGTCAGCGCGGTGATCAAGGACTTCTTTGGCCGCAGCCAGTTGTCGCATTTCATGGACCAGATCAATCCGCTTGCGGAATTGACGCACAAGCGCCGTCTGAGCGCGCTCGGGCCGGGTGGTCTGAGCCGCGATCGCGCGGGCTTCGAGGTGCGCGACGTACACCCAACGCACTACGGCCGCATCTGCCCGATTGAAACGCCTGAAGGCCCGAACATCGGTCTTATGGCGTCGCTGTCGACGTATGCGCGCATCAACGATTACGGATTCCTTGAGACGCCGTATCGCAAGGTGGATTCCGGTCGCCTGACCGACGACACCGAAATGTTGTCGGCATATGACGAAGACAATTACATCATCGCGCAGGCGAACGCGGAGATCGACAAGCGCCGCCGCTTCGCGAGCGACCTGGTCGCAACGCGTCACCGCGGGGACTTCCCGCAGGTGGAAGGTTCGCACGTTGATTACATGGACGTTTCGCCAAAGCAGTTGGTGTCCGTTGCCGCGGCGTTGATTCCGTTCCTTGAGCACGACGACGCAAACCGTGCGTTGATGGGTTCGAACATGCAACGTCAGGCCGTGCCGCTGCTCAAGACCGAATCGCCCGTCGTGGGCACGGGCCTCGAGCACGTCACCGCGAAGAACGCGGGCACGGTGGTGCGCGCGGAGCGCGACGGCGTTGTTGAGTATGTAGACAGCGAAATGATTCGCATCCGCCACACGAAAAAAGGCAAGGACACGGACGAGAACCCGTTCCGCGCCGAAGAAGACGTATATCCGCTGAAGAAGTACATTCGTTCGAACCAGAACACATGCATCAACCAGCGCCCGATCGTCGCGAAGGGCGACAAGGTGCACGCGGGCGACATCATCGCGGACGGTCCGGCGACGGACATGGGCGAGTTGGCGCTCGGCAAGAACGTGCTGGTCGCGTTCGTGCCCTGGGAAGGTTACAACTTCGAAGACGCCATCATCATCGGCGAAGAGCTGGTGAAGGAAGACACTTTCACGTCGATTCACATTCAAGTTTTCGACCTGGAAGCGCGCGACACGAAGCTGGGCCCGGAAGAAATCACGCGCGACATTCCGAACGTCGGCGACGAGGCGCTCAAGAACCTCGACGAGACCGGCATTGTTCGGATCGGCGCGAAAGTGAAGCACGGCGACATTCTGGTGGGCAAAGTCACGCCGAAAGGCGAGACCGAACTCGCGCCGGAAGAAAAACTGCTGCGCGCGATCTTCGGCGAAAAGGCCGAAGACGTGCGCGATGCGTCGCTCACGGTGCCGCCCGGCTGCGAAGGCGTTGTTGTTGACGTGAAGATTTGCAGCCGCCGCGAAAAGACGGCGGAGACCGGCAAAGGCGCGCTCACGGCGCAGGTCAACAAGATTAAGCGCGAGTATCAGGAGCAGATCGATTCGATTCGCGAGACCTTCGTGGGTCTTGTGAAAGACGAACTGATCGGTCTCAAGATTCTCGAAGACGTGGTCGATCACAAGTCCGACGAGCTCGTGCTTGAGAAGAGCAAGCGCGTCAAGGTCGCGCACCTCGAGAAGGCGGACTACTCCGTGCTTGCGCGGATGCGCGTGGAAGACAAGCGCATCCAGCAGAAGCTTACGCGCCTCGTCAACATGGCGGCGATGGAAGAAGCGAAGCTGATCGCGTTTCGCGACAGCGCGCTGGACAACCTGCGCCGCGGCGACGAGCTGCCCCCCGGCGTTATCAAGCTGGTGAAGGTGTTCGTGGCCACGAAGCGCCGCATGTCGGTGGGCGACAAGATGGCCGGTCGTCACGGTAACAAAGGTGTTGTGGCGAAGATCGTACCGATGGAAGACATGCCGTTCCTTCCGGACGGCACCCCGGTGCAGATCATTCTGAACCCGCTCGGCGTGCCTTCGCGCATGAACGTGGGTCAGATCCTTGAAACGCACCTGGGTTGGGCGGCAGCCGCGCTCGGGATGAAAGTCGCGACGCCGGTGTTCAACGGCGCTTCGGAAGAAGTGATCACCGAGCATCTGATTCGCGCGGGGCTTCCGGGCAGCGGCAAGATCCGGTTGCGCGACGGCCGCAGCGGCAAGGAATTCGATCAGGAAACGACCGTGGGTCAGATTTACATGATGAAGCTGAACCACCTCGTGGACGACAAAATACACGCGCGCGCCATCGGGCCGTACTCGCTCGTTACGCAGCAGCCATTGGGCGGTAAGGCCCAGTTTGGTGGTCAGCGTTTCGGAGAAATGGAAGTGTGGGCGCTCCAGGCGTATGGCGCCGCGTACACGCTGCAGGAATTGCTCACGATTAAGTCCGACGATATCCAGGGCCGCACGCGGGCATACGAAGCGATCGTCAAGGGCGATCGCGACGTGGATCCGGGTCGTCCCGAGTCGTTCAACGTATTGGTCCGCGAAATGCAGGCGCTTTGCCTTGACGTTATCAAACTGATGAAGGTCGAAGAGACCGGCGCCGAGGTTGAAGAAGAAGAGACCGAAGAACCAGTGGAGGGTTAACGCTTGTCCAAGTTTATCGCGACAACCGGCGACCGTTTTGACGCTATACAGATTCGGCTGGCTTCCCCCGAGGACATTCTGAAATGGTCTCGCGGCGAGGTGAAGAAGCCGGAGACGATCAATTACCGCACGTTCAAGCCGGAAAAAGACGGCTTGTTCTGCGAGCGCATCTTTGGTCCCGTGAAGGACTGGGAATGCGCGTGCGGCAAGTACAAGAAAGTGAAGCACCGCGGAATCGTGTGCGACCGTTGCGGCGTGGAAGTCACCGAGTCGAAGGTGCGCCGCGAACGCATGGGCTGCATCAAGCTGGCGGTGCCCGTCACGCACATCTGGTTTTTCAAGACGACACCATCGAGCATCGGCAACCTGCTCGACCTGTCGATCCGCGTGCTTGAACGCATCATCTACTTCGAGAACTACGTTGTGGTCGACGCGGGCGACACCAGCCTGTCGAAGATGCAGACGTTGACGGAAGACGAGTATCAGGATGCGCGCGAACAGTTCGGCGAACGTTTCGTCGCCAGGATGGGCGCGGAAGCGATCAAGATGCTGCTCGAAGAGATTGACATTGAGCAGTTGAGCGCGGAACTTCACACGCAGCTATCGACGACGACGAGCATGCAGGCGCGCGCGAAAGCGATCAAGCGCCTGAAGGTAGTGGAAGCGATCCGCAAGTCGGGCAACAGCGCGGCGTGGATGGTGCTCGATGTGGTGCCGGTGATTCCGCCCGATCTGCGCCCGTTGGTGCCGCTCGAAGGCGGCCGCTACGCCACGAGCGATCTGAACGACCTGTACCGTCGCGTGATCAACCGTAACAACCGCCTCAAGCGGTTGATCGAGTTGCGCGCGCCGGAAGTCATTCTCCGTAACGAAAAGCGCATGCTGCAGGAAGCGGTGGACGCGCTGTTCGACAACGGCCGCCACGGCCGCACCGTGCTTGGCGCGGGCAACCGTCCGCTGAAGTCCCTGAGCGACATGCTCAAGGGCAAGCAGGGCCGGTTCCGCCAGAACCTGCTCGGAAAGCGCGTGGACTATTCGGGCCGTTCGGTCATCGTTGTTGGCCCCGAGTTGAAACTGCACCAGTGCGGTCTTCCCAAGAAGATGGCGCTGGAAC
>CALEZK010000414.1 GCA_937928585.1 uncultured bacterium
AGTCCAACAAGCCATTCGATGGGTCGAAAAACTATCGGGTCAATATCCCCGCAAACGTGCCGGCGAAGGATTTCTGGTCTGTGGTTGTCTACGATCCGCAGACGCGATCCGAATTGCAGACTTCGCAGCCCTTCCCGAGCAGGAACAACAAGCGCGACAAGTTGATTGAAAATGCCGATGGCTCGGTCGATCTTTATTTCGGCCCCAAGGCGCCTGCTGGAAAAGAGTCCAACTGGATTGCGACAGTGCCCGGAAAGGGCTGGTTTGCGATTTTGCGTTTGTACGGACCACTTGAAACCTGGTTCGACAAGACGTGGCGGCCGGGTGAAATCGAATTAGCGAAGTAATGCACCGTAGCCAGTGCGGCGATGTAGCTAGATGCATCTGATTGAATTGGGGTGTCGGCGGGTGCGCGTTCCGTGAAGGCGTACTCGCCCTTGAAACGGGAACTCGCTGGCAGCTGATGTGCCGCAAAGGGGGGCTAAGACATGTCACGTGATCTACTGTTGCTTCCGCAATCGCCGCTAGGTCGTGTAGTGCGTCTGAATTCTTGGTCTCAAGTGCGAATCTTCTGTTGTGTTGTGTTGATGTTTGGCTGGTGCTCGAACGCGCAGGAAGCGCGTTCGTCGGCCCCCCCTGATGCCGCGCCGGCGTCTAATCCTGCTGGTGAGATGGACGCGGCGGCATTGGCAAAGGCGGCCCAGAATCCAGTTAGCAGCATGATCAGCCTGCCGTTTCAATATAACCTCAACCTGAACGCTGATCGCTATTATGTTGATGGCAACGCGGTCGCGGCTCGGAGTGTATTTAACCGGTTTTTCGAAGATGAACTGGGTGGGGACGGTTCGCTGCGATTGAGTGTCCGGGGCAGCCTTGCAAAAGAACTGTTTCCATTTATTGAGTCGGAGGAGCGGACGCAGCACGTTCTTAACATCCAACCTGTGTATCCGGTAACTGTTGGGAAGATAAACATTATCAACCGGTTAATCCTGCCGGTGCTGTACCAGCCGTTGGGAGAAGACGACGGGGAGTTCGGCTTGGGGGATATTCAGTATTCGATGTTCTTCTCGCCGGCAGAATCTGGAAAAGTGATTTGGGGAGTTGGACCATCTTTCTCCATTCCAACGGCGACGGATGATGCGCTGGGAACTGGAAAGTGGAGCGCGGGTCCGTCCGTGGTGGTGCTCGCGATGCCGGGTCGTTGGGTCGTGGGCGCATTGGCCAGCAACCTGTGGTCGTTTGCGGGCGATGACGACCGCGCAGACGTCAATTCGATGATGATACAGCCTTTTGTGAATTACAACTTTGATAAAGGTTGGTATTTCAGTACCTCCCCTGTCATCACGGCGAATTGGAACGCAGAAAGTGACGAACGGTGGACCGTGCCGGTTGGCGGAGGGTTTGGCAAGATATTCAAGGTCGGCAAGCAACCGATGAACGCACAACTTGGGGCGTATTACAACATCGAGAAACCCGAAGGGGCGGCTGATTGGAACGTTCGGTTCCAGTTGCAGTTCATGTTTCCCAAATAACGGGGTTGATTTGCTACTTTCAACGAGGAGAAGACCAGGATCTTTCACCCCGAGTCGCCGCAATTGCAGTGGTGTTTTTCGTGTGTGGTATCGGATCACCGGCGTTCCGCGATAAGCCGGTCAGTGCGGAGAAAGGCGCGTCAGACTCGATCGAGGTTGCCGCTGCCGAGCCTGCCCAGTCTGCCACTGCATCGGACCCAGTCGGCGAAATCCCGGAAAGAAAACTTCGCATCGACATGACGATTCACACTTGGATGTCTAGCGTGTCTAGCGAGGTCAAAACGGATGAGCAGGAAAGTTCTTCGGAAGTCCGGTTTAAGGACTTACTGAGTGCGGTGGACTTCGCGAACTTCTTCAGCAAAGATTGGCTCGACCCGATGGTCGGCGACAGGTACCGTGCGACGATGGACGGCCGATAAGGAAGAATTTTCGGCCATGAAAACCTAATCCATTTTTTGCCCTGACACGAGCGCACCACCTGGCAAGGTGCGAAGCCAGATTGGTTTTAAGGGCGCGAGACCGGAGGCCCGAAGCCAATCTTGCATCGTTTCCAGGGGCCACGTGCCCGATTCACTCATCATTGCAAAGTACAAATCGAGAACACCAGCAGCTTGGCCAGCATCGCCCGGTTTTTGGGACCGGATCATATCCGACATCACACAGACTCCGGCAGGCCGTAACGCGCGAGCGATTCTCATTATGACTTCCCGGTTTTGTTCGTCCGTGAAATGGTGGGCCAGCTGGGACATGAATACGATGTCAACTGACCGTTCGCCCAGATCGTCTGTCAACGCATTGCCGATCCTATGCGTCACGCGATCGCCCATCTTCTCTTCCGCGAGGATCGGTGATGATTGCTTGACGGCATTCGGCAGATCGAGAATGACAGATTTCAGATTCGGATGCTTCCGGCAAAGGGCCACTGAGTAGAACCCGTGCGAACCGCCGATGTCGAGCATATCTCGTGCGTTCGGCGGGACCGGGATTCGGTCCGCGACCTCACCGGCGGCGATGCCGGCGAGATTTCGCATGCCTCGTTGATATATGTTCCAGTAATCGTCGCCTTCCATTGCGTCGTGCCCTGCGATGGTCTGCCCGGTGCGCACGAACGCTTCGTATCCTTCCACCGAGTCCCACTCGTAAAACTGGAAAAGCATCTTATCGCACAAATTCTGAGGCGAGCGGCGCAATAACCACTTCTTCGATTTGGGTGTGAGCGCGTACACACCGTTCTCGTATGTGAAGTAACCGCACGCCGTGAGCGTGTTCAGAAGCTTCTCTGTAGCGCCCGGATTAGTCGAACAGATTTTCGCGATTTCCAGCGATGATCGCGGGGCATCTCCCGCCGCCTCAAACACGCCCAGCGTCACGCCAGACATGATGGACCGCGCCATACTGAACGCTATCTGCGTTTCGATTAGTGGAACGGGTGCTGCGTTGAATTTCAGCACCATTCGTTCAATGAGGTTTTCCGCGATAACTCCGAGCCGCATGCGTGACGTTCCCCTTTCCCATTCCAAGCATCACCAAGCCGCGACTGAAGTACGGCTTCCGCTTACGAGAAGCCGAGTCCGACCACGGAAAGTATATTGATTAGAGTTGGACTTTAGCACTCCTATTGATTTGGAAGCGTTCCCCGTCGCAGCGGTGCTTTCCGCGGACTTCGCGGCTGCGGTGGCCGGTCTGCATGGTGCGTGTCGCGAAAATCGGCGATCTGACGACCGACTATAATCTCAACCTTTCTCGGTGGTTCGAAACGGGAACTTTAAGGAGACACTTTTGGTTTGGCGCAATATTGTGCCGAGAGTGTGCACTGGCTATTCATGGGGAGATAACAGCAGTTGGACTACCGGCCAACTATTTGATGTATATGGTGGGCCCAGTAGGACTCGAACCTACGACCAAGTGGCGCAATCCAATGGTTTGCAGGCGACGCCGCCGGGTCCGCACACGAGCAAGCCGCATCCCGAACACTGAATCTACCCGTATTTGCTGCGCGGAATGGAGATTCGCGCACCCCGCGAAGTGTGGTTTGCGGACATCACCTACATTCCGATGCAACGCGGGTTCATGTATCTCGTGGCGATGATGGACTGGTTCAGCCGCTACGTCCTGTCATGGGACGTATCCAACAGCATGGAAAGCGGCTTATGCGTTGCAGCGCTCCAGCGTGCATTGACAAGAGGATGTCCGCGCATCTTCAACACCGACCAGGACAGGCAATTTGCGAGCGCGGAATTTACTCAAACGCTCGTGAATTCAAACGTGCGCATCAGCATGGACGGACCGGGGCGGGCACTGGACAACGTGTTCATCGAACGGCTGTGGCGCAGCGTGAAATACGAGAACGCATATTTGCGCGACTACGCAGACGGGCACGCGCTACACGCAGGATTGGAGCGTTGCTTTCGTTTCTACAACAACGAACGGCCGCACAGCGCATTGGGGAACCGAACGCCGGCCACATACCACAACTCGAACTGAAAAGGAGGGAAATCTTCCGCTCGATTTGGAGCCGCTCCGGCCTCGTTCGGCTGCCCGGCGAACAAGGCCAACGCTCCACGGCTCCAAATCGCCTCGCTTCCGCAGAGGGATTGACGAAACTTGAGACCCCTGCTACAGTGAGGCAATCGGCAGGCCCGAGCCTGCCTGGCTACGCTGTGCTGGTATCGCATAGTTTAACCCCGTGCCCGTCGAAAGATGGGGGGGGAAGCTCAATGTTTCAGAAAGTGAGCGTTGACCTAGTTATGTTTGGCAGTATGTGATCGTCGAGCGGTTTTTATAAAGCGGTAACCCTCAGAAAAAGTAGCCGAAGAAAAGGAGTGTCACCATGACGCACATCGGGCAATCCGTGTTTGCCATTTCACTAGCCCTAATTCTGCTTGGCGCGACGGAAAAAGAAGAGGATTCGACTTTAATGTTGCTTGCGTTTGATCCAGCTACGAATGCCGGAATCTCTGCGTCAGTTACTAATGGGCGCGCGTGGATTGCACTCGATAAGCAGAGTCGAATAATGTATGTCAATGGACTTGAAGAAGGAATTTATTTAAAATTATTACATGGGCATGAAGATGAACCTCAAGAAATGCAGCTAGCAAGTGCTCAAAAAACGTTCGAGGAGTTAACCATATCAGGCTTTAGGATGTCAGATATAGTAGAGCAAATTGACTCCGTCTATTCTGATTCCGCGAACATAAAGCTACCTACCCTTGAAGTCTACAGGTACGCGTTATCGCGTATGAAAGGCACGCCCACCAGTGTGCTGGATGCAAAACTTACTGAATTGCGCAGGAAGTACAATCAGTGAGCATACATGGAATGAGACCGACTCATAAAAGCTATCCAAAACTCATTTTTTGTGGACTTTGGGTGCGTTCGGACCGAAAGTAAACTGACAAATTTTGGCTATATTTCAGACCCGCCCCGATTATCTCACGATTGCGATTTTTTTGTTGTCATGGTTTTGGGATAGTCTACTAGCCTTACTATAGCTAGATACCTACGGGAGAGCGGCGGGAGGAGGCAAATCGCACTACTCCCCCTATTCGGATGGTTTGTGTGGCCAAGGTAGCACCATCGTGCGAAATTGCAGGCCGCCGTAGAAGGTAGTCTCGAAAATGAATGCACGCCCTAGAAACCATCCGTCAAACTCGAACACGTCACGAGAACACCAAGTGAATTGCGGACGGTCGAATTCTGCTAGGCTTTGATGCACTTTGAGCCATTGCACAGAGCAATCAACATAGCCATATGTAGGGCGGTTCGGTTTATCCCGATGGATGCTATGCAGTTTCTTTTGACAGTGGTAAAGCATTGCACGAGCAACCCGCGTCATGAAACGATCCACAAGAGGGATAGCCAGATCATAGGCCCATCGTTGCGGCAATACGACCCCTGCCGGGCTCACAGGCTGGACACGTTTTAACAATCTTACATTTGCTTCAAAAGCACGACGTTGACGATATGACCTATCACGCACCTTGGCGAGTTTCTTTGCAACCGGATGATCTTCCGTTTCTTCAAGTGAAATAAATAAATTGCGCACGTCCTCATCGTCGTGCCCTATTCCCTTCTCACACGTCTTACAGATTGGAACAGTGGTTGCCTGTTTCGGCATTACATCAAACAACGCTTCTTGCGGGACGTGATCTTTACATTCGCGCGGCCCGACACCGCAGTATATGCACGTTGCCATATTCGAGACTCCTTCGATCCGAATGGAGGCATGCGTTCGTGGCAATTACGTAGCAATACGAAGTGCAAATTGCGCAATGCTCGATATACTGCATCGTAACTCTTTAGAGTGGGCCCAGTAGGACTCGAACCTACGACCAAGTGATTATGAGTCACCTGCTCTAACCAACTGAGCTATGGGCCCACGGGTATGGATTGCGCAATAGAGATCATGTTGCGTCAATCCATTCGAAAGACCGATTACGAGCACGAAATTGCGCTGCTCGGAGCCGCGCGCAACCGCGGCTAATTATTGTTGCTTATCGTGAGCGTCCAGTCGAGGAACGGCTTTAGGTCGCGTGCGCGCGTGGGATGGCGCATTTTGCGCAGGGCCTTTGCCTCTATCTGGCGAACGCGTTCGCGGGTGACGTTGAACACGCTGCCGACTTCTTCGAGCGTGCGCGGGTAGCCGTCGCCGAGGCCGAAGCGCAGGCGCAGGACTTTTTCTTCGCGTTCGGTAAGTGACGAAAGGACTTCGTCCAACTTTTCCTGAAACACGGTGAAGGCCGTTGCGTTTGCGGGTGATTCGGCGCTTTTGTCTTCGATGAAGTCGCCGAAGTTGCTGTCGCCATCGTCGCCCACGGGGGTTTCGAGGCTGATGGCTTCCTGGGCGATTTTGAGGATGCTGCGCACTTTGTCGGCGGACATGCCCATCTGTTCGGCAATTTCTTCGGCGCTGGGTTCGCGGCCGTATTCCTGTACCAGGCGTCGGCTGGTGCGCACGAGTTTGTTGATGGATTCGATCATATGGACGGGAATGCGGATGGTGCGGGCTTGATCCGCGATCGAGCGCGTAATTGCCTGACGAATCCACCATGTGGCGTAGGTGCTGAATTTGTAGCCGCGCTGATATTCGAACTTGTCAACGGCTTTCATCAAACCGATGTTTCCTTCCTGGATGAGATCGAGGAAAGACATGCCGCGGTTTGTATATTTTTTGCCGATACTGACGACGAGGCGCAGGTTGGCTTCGACAAGCTCCATCTTGGCTTTGTAAATGCGCTCTTCTTTTTCCTTGATCGTGTCGATGAGCGCCGTGATCTGATCGGAGTTCAGTTTGGAATCACTTTCGATCTGATCGATTTTGCGCTGCGCTAGGAGGAGGCGACGCTCGGCGTCGAAGATTTGGTCGCGGTCTACGCCGAGTTTATTTGCCGCGGAGGCGCTGCGGCGAAGCTGCACGGCCATGTTATGAATGTCCGGCGAGGAATAGCCTACTTCGCGTTCGACGCGATCGATTTCATCGCGGGAGGATTGGATGCGCCGCTTGAGACTTTTGATCTTGCGCGCAATCTTCATGATTTCCTTGGTCTTCAGTCCGAACTCGCGCACGATGTCCGCCTGGGATTGGCGGATTTCGATAATGCGCGTTGTGATGTTGTCGAGGCTGCGATCGGACAGACCGGAGCGGCGCGCGCGTTTTTCCTGGAGTTCGACGAGGGCTTCGAAGCCGTTCATTTGCTCCATGAGGGCGGGCAGTTTTTTGACGAATTTCTCGTGGACTTTGGGGTCTTCGTCGTCGGTGATTTGCGCGAAGCTCATGCGGCCGGCGAGGATTCGGGCGGCGAGCATTGAAACTTCCTTGAAGGTATAGGGCGTGCTCAGGAGCAATTCGGTAAGGTCGTTTTCCGCCGCTTCGATACGCTTCGCGATGGCGACTTCCTGGTCCTTTGTGAGCAGCGGCACACGGCCCATCTCACGCAGATACATGCGAACCGGGTCATCGGCCCGCTCCAGGCGCGCTTGCGCCGCTTCGCGCCGCGCTTCGGCACGCCGGGCCTGCTTCTCGC
>CALEZK010000415.1 GCA_937928585.1 uncultured bacterium
TTTTTCTTTTATCCGGATCGGCGATCGTGCTAAACTGTCTACCATGTTGAGTTTGGCCATAGCCGCCCTATCTCTTTCATCCAGCGCTACTTCCGGCGAAATTGCCTTTTTGCGGGCAACAGGGCCTGACCAACGAAGGGTCTGCATCGTCAACCTTTCCACTGGCGAAGTCGCGGATGTCGGCCCCGGCCCTTGGGACGGCGCGCCGGTTTGGTCTGCCGACGGGCAAAAACTTGCCTTTACCCACGTGTTGCCGTCGGGGAGGACGGCCATTCTGGTTTGCAATGCCGCTGGCGAAACCTTGTTCACCATTTCCGCCGAAGGTCGGAACTGCACCAGCCCGGCGTGGTCGCCAAGCGGCCAACTTCTGGCGTATACGTCAGAAACCGGCACGGCGTCTCGGATCTGGGTCCATGACATTTCAAAGAATGCGGCAACCCAATGGGGAACTGAAGAGCGCGATGCAATGGCGCCTTCGTGGAAATCGGAGACTGAGTTGGTCGGCGTTGGCCTGATCAAGGAAGAAGGCAAGGGGCTCACCACGGACCTCTTCGACATCGAACCTGGTTCGGCGTCCCTCCTGGCAACGACGCGAGGCAACGGATTCTTCGTTGAATGGCAGCCAGTGTTCCAGACAGTTGTAGCCGGTCTCGCGTATGAATCGAACGATGGCGGCGACCGCGAAATTTTTGTTGAGTTGCCGCGGCGCGGCGTTGTCGATGTCAGCAACCACCGCGCGCCGGACTGGAATCCCGTCTGGTCGCCGGACGGCGCGTGGATCGCCTTTGAGTCATTGCGCGGCGGAACGCGCGGTATTTATCGCGTCACGCCGCAGAGAATCATCGTAACGCCGATTGCGGCAGATGCCACTTCGGAAAACTGGGCGCCCTCATGGTCGCCCTCCGGCTCGAGCCTGGTGTTCGTGTCTACGCGCGGCGGCAAACCTGCGTTGTACGTTTGTGATGTCGAGGGCGACAACATGCGCGCAGTCACGACGCCCGATTTTGAAGACCTCGCGCCGGCTTGGCGGCCGGAAACTGCGGAACAATGATCCGCGCAATCGGCATCATGTTCATTTGTTGCGCGGCTGCGTTTGGCCGGACACCCGAAGGCCCACTGGGCCCGTTGCGCACGCCCAACGACGCGCAACCCGTGGTCGCGCTGCAAGGCGGCAATATCGACGTTACGGCGGTGGCTCGCGGCGAAGTATTTCTGGTCGCGGGGGATGCTCGCATCGCCCTTGAACCGCAGTGGGTTGAATATCCCGATGGCGTGCGCGCGCAATGCGCGATTCCCCTGTCTACCGCGCCTGGGGCCTATGCCCTCGAATGGTCAAGCAGCGACGAAACTGACGTGACGAATCGCGCTGTGTATGTGATCGAAGACCACGCGGAATCCTACACCTTTGCGTGCATCGATGCGGTGGCGCTAGCTGGCGACGAAGATTCGGTTGCAAACACTCTGCAGACTGTGACTGATGCAAGCTGTCGCTTTGCTTTCGTTTTTGCAAGCGGGGAATCGGCGCAAATGGTGGAGGCGCTTCGCGCACTTGAAGCCTGGCCTATTCCGACTTACTTTGTCGTTTCGACCGCTCCTCCCGATGCCGCGCTTTGGTACGGCGAGCCGAATCTCATGTTTCGCTATGGACCGGACGCCTACTTTCTGCTGGATAGCGGGAAGCGTGGACTGGGCGACGCACTCGGGTATATCGCGTCACGCTACGCGCAGCTTCGGCGAGAGACCCGGTCCGCGCGTTGGTCCGTCGCAATTCTTTCGAATCTGGACAATCGAATGGCGATGCGAAATACGATGACGTTTTTTGTCGATGAACCATTGCATGCGGTAATCACGAATGCGCCCGCCGCAGAAAACATTCACTGGATTGGTTGGCATGAACCAATACCCGTACACGCCCCGAAAAAAGATGGCGTTCGCATCTTTTCCGCGGCTCTCAAGGGAATTTCGCCGCGCACGGCAACGCGAATACTGCCTACAGGCGTTGCACGGTGATCGCGGCGTGATATACTCTCGTGCTTGCTACATAAGCGCTAGAAATGTGGTGTGTCGCAGGGATACACATCACAAACCAGGCAGCTCATAGCCGGACAACAGTTGGAATGCAGGACGGCAAACAAAACGCCCTCACAGATTCGGCTTCGATGCTCCAGCAGGTGGATCGCCTGCAGGCTACGCTGACTCGGCTGGAAACGACGTCCGGAATGCTGCCACCGACCGCCGCGGCCGATCTACTTCGAAGCGCGTTGGACGTATGCAGGCAGCTCGAAAAAGCCATTCGGGATTCCGCAGCCGAGTTGGATGCGCAGCAGTCGCGCCTTCAGGAAGCGGAGATGCGCATCCGGCAAGCGGATGAACGTTTTCTTCTCGCTTATGAAAACTGTCCGTTCTCCATGGCGATTGCAAATCTGAGCGAAGGGCGTTTTCGCGACGTCAATCCCATGTTTCTATCGCGACTTGGCTATGCGCGCGAAGAGGTGATCGGCAAGACTTCCGATGAACTTCAACTCTTCCCGGAATCGCAAGGCCGTCGCTGGTTGCTCGAAGCCTTGCATAAGGACGGGCGCGCCGAGGGCATAGAACTCATGGCCCGAGGGAAGGACGGTGTATTTCGCTGGGGCCGGATCTACGCGCGCATCGTTTCCTACAACGGCGAAAAGTGCATCCTGTCCCTGACGCAAAGCATCGAAGAGATTCGCGCCGCGGAACAGGAAGCCCTGCGACTACGCCAGTTTTACGAGCAGTTGCTGGAAGATTTGCCCGCGCAGATTGCGGTGTTCGACACGCAAGGCAGATACCTCTACGTTTCCCCAAGCAGCGTCATGGATGCCGAACTTCGCGCGTGGCTGATCAATCGCACCGATTTCGACTACTGCGAACGCAAGGAGCGCGACCGCGGCATGGCCGAGCGCCGCGCCGAATGGATTGCTTCCGCCGTGGCAACGCGTGAGATCGTCAGCCAGGAAGAACGGTTCGAAACGCAGAATGGCATTCGCCATTTCATTCGCACGTACAAGCCGGTACAGGATCGATCGGGAACCGTCACCCACGTCATCAGCTACGGCCACGACATCACGGACTACAAACTTCTCGAAGACCAACTGCGCCACGCACAAAAAATGGAAGCGGTCGGGCGGCTGGCGGGTGGTGTCGCGCACGATTTCAATAACTTGCTGACCGCTATGATGGGCATTGCGGATTTCATCCTTCCTCAGGTGGAAGGGAACCCCACGCTTGAGGCGGGTATCGCCGAGATTCAGCATGCCGCCGAACGCGCGGCCTCACTGACGCGTCAGCTGCTCGCTTTCAGCAGACGCGCACCGGTGCGCAATGTTCCCGTGGACCCGAATGGCGTCATCGATGCACTGGCGAATATGCTGCGCCGGATCATCGGTGAAACCGTCTCCCTTACGTTGTCGCTTGATCGTAGCGTGCCCTGCATCATGGGTGACCCCGGCCGCCTGGAACAGATCATCATGAATCTGGTCGTCAACGCGCGCGACGCAATGCCGTCCGGCGGCGCGCTGACCATCGAGACGTCCCGCGTCAGGACCGTTGAGAGCGACGACATCTCGCACACGCAACCCATGACCGGAGATTTTGCGCGCATCACCGTCCGGGACACCGGCATCGGCATGGACCTCAACATTAAGCAACATATCTTCGAACCATTCTTCACCACAAAGTCCGAAGACAAGGGCACGGGGCTTGGTTTGAGCACGGTATACGCCATCGTCGAGCGCTGGGACGGGCTGGTTCGTGTCGAAAGTGAGCCGAATAGCGGCACCGCGTTTCACGTTTTCATTCCGTGCGCGGAACAATCTGTCACCTGCGCCACGGCCGCGCCTCGACCATCCTCCGGTACTTCCGGTTCTGAGACCGTGTTGGTCGTCGAAGACGAAGATGCCGTGCGCGATGTGGTATGCCGGATACTTGGACGCTGCGGCTATACCGTGCTTGAAGCCGCAAACGGTGAAGAAGCGCTTACGATGGCCGAACACTACACAGGTCCAATTGATATGCTTGTCTCGGACATGGTCATGCCCGGCATGTCAGGCAGGCAACTGGCGGAGAAACTCGTTCTGCATCGCGCAAAAATTCGCATGCTCTTCATGTCCGGCCACTGCGAAGACATGGACGCCGAATTCGTCTCGCATCTCCAGCCGCCCACCTTCATCCAGAAACCGTTTACTTCAGTTGAACTTGCAACAAAAGTCCGCGAACTTCTGGATGCAAACGTTAACGAGTCTCACTAACCGGCGCGAAGATTAGACCACGCGGCAGGAAACAGTTTTGAGACAGCGCAGATCTTCCGCCACGCCCCTACTCCGGCTTCCCGGTTTGCGTTTGTTCCAGTAAAGGCAACAACGCAGCGTCAATCTCTTTTTCGCCTTCCCCCACGTCAGCCTTAAACAGAAACCACTCTTCCGAATGCTCCGTCATGCCGCCGCGCGAAGCGAGTTCCACAAGCGGGCCGAGCGATTCAATCTCAAGCATATCCCCGTTGGTAAAGGTCTCTGTGTTGCAGCCAAAGTCGACGTACTTTGCACCGTCCTCATAAGCAAATCGCTTGACGAAGACTTCCCCTTGCAAAACGTACGCCGCCCAGCCCGGTGAATTCTTGAATCCCGCTTTCTGCGGCGTGGTTGCTTTCGCGTCCTGTCGCAACTGAATGTACTTCGTCCCCCACGTCCAGCGGGGATCTTTCATGTCGGTGTAGTGCCATAACGCAATCGGCCGCGCAGGCAGCAGATAATCCGTGTGCGAGATGTAAGGCTCCTGCGGGAAAATCGCGCGACCCGATTTCGCCATGACGGTCAACGCCCAAGGCGCAAGCGTGACGTCCCATTCGTTTTCGTTCGTAAGGCGATGCAGTACGGTCAACTTGCTGGACTCCGCATCGAGCGTTATTTCCATTTGTTTCTTTATGCCGGTGGATTTTTCGGTGTCCTGCGTCAGCCGCAATGTCGCGCCGTCCCACTCGTACTTCACGGGTGAATTGTCAGGCGCGTAGGTGCGCGGCTGCGCCTCGGGCGCGTGCCACAATCGGTGCCCGCCGTAGATACGCCATTCGTCGCCGCCCGTTTTGCCCAGGAGATCGGCGTACTCATTCATGAAATTCTGGCCGCCAACAAAACCGTAGCGCATGATGCGCGGGCCCACATCGGTCGTCACGACAACGTCGACTTTCCCATTGCTCAGCACGATGCAGTTGGGCCAACCGCCGTACGGCTTTTTCTCCATCGTCACTTCTGCGCGCAAGGTTGGCGCTACAAGCAACACTGCAACAATAAAGCCGGTTAAACGCAGCATTTCCCGCTCCCTCCGTGTTTGCCGTTACTCTAACAAACTTCTGCCGGACATGCGAAGTGGTCGAGGAGAATGCGAAGGCATGCTCGAACTGCGCGTGAGCCCCGTCGCTCTATTCTCCAATATTCCGGTAGTGACGATACCAGTCGCTGCTAAATACCTCGTCCGGGTCGCAGGCCCGTTTCGCGCGAAAGAACTCAGGTATGGCCGGATATGCGCGCAACACCTGCGCATGGGTCGCGAAACGGTGGTAGGTAAGGTAGTACGTCCCCCCAAGTTCCAGCGCACGATCAATCAAGCAGCGAAACGCGTCCGCAGCGTGAAGAATTCCGGTCGGGGTATGGTCGACGTGCAGATTGAATATGATGCACGCCCAATCTTCTCTGGCCCATGCCAGAAGGGTCTCGTGCTCCTGCTCGATTAGGCGCACGGTGCCGTAAATCACGTTGACACCCTGCCTCCGGAAATCGTCGCGGCAATTCGCCATGAATTGTTCCAGCTTCTGCCGCGGCACGTACAGCACGGTGATCATCTCGGACCCGGGAGTCCGGCAGCCGGTCTCCTGGTCGAGCCATTGGTGATAGTTGTCGAGGTACGTGCTCATTTGAAGACTGTCCGACCAGTAGATCTGACCGGAAGTTGACTGATAGTGACTCGAATACATCGCGTACGCCTTGCCCTTGTCCGAATGCGAAAGATGGGTCAACAGACGCCAGTCGGACGGTGAGAGTTCGCGCCGGCCCTCGCACAGGGGCTTGTCTGGCGATACTTTCCGGTAGCACGACAGCACCCCTTTGCGCAGATAGTCGTCGCTTCGTTCATCGGTCATGTATTGAAAGTCGCCGAAGGTAAAACCCTCCTCCGCGCGCGATGCCAACTTGTCGGCGACGTGGTCGATCGTCGTAATCTCCACGATGCGCTCCATCTTCGAGCGCCTTACCAATCGCAGCGTTACGCTGTACACAATTCCAAAGAGTCCGTATCCGCCCACGACGCAGGCGAAGAGTTCGCGATGCTGCGTCCGGCTGCATCGCTTGACCTGTCCATCGGAATCCACGATGGAAAGCGCTTCTATGTCGTCCACGAAAGGTTTCATTCGCAAACCGCGACCGTGAATATTGGCCGCGACCGCGCCGCCAATTGTGAGCCGATCCGCGCCTGTCTGCTTCTGCGCAATTGTCCATGGCGCATCGTGGTCACCCTGAAGCCGGTGAAGCTCCGCAACAAGTTTTGGCCACGTTATCCCCGCCTCGACCTCGACGAGACCGCGATCGCAATCCAGCCTCCGCACAGTGTCAAGCCCGGTCATGTCGCAGTGGAGGGTTCTTTCTCCAAACTGCTGCCCGCCCATCGCGTGCCTCGCGCCGGCAATGGATATGGATTGCTTCGCGCTGCGCGCGTGAGACACGAGAAATTGCAGATCGAGCAGGGACCGGGGACGCGATATCGCGCTTACCCAACAGGGATTGAGTTTGGAGTGCATGTCGTTCACATGGACCATGCTTTCCCTTGCAGACGCCGTAACGTTTGACATGGCGGGCTTCCTTTCTTGTAAAGACCACATCTATACTGTATATATAACAACTAGATGATCACCGAAAAACCCCGGCGGACCGGGGTGATCTTCTAGCTGATTGGAATAGTGTCCATCTTCTCGCGCACGCGCGTCAGCAGCGACATCAGCATGCGCTGCTCGGGTTCTTTCAGGGCGCTCATGATTGCGCCGACTTTCTCGTGATACACCGCAGCCGCTTTGCGAAAGAGCTTCTCGCCATGCGGCGTTATCTTAACGACGTTGTATCGCCGGTCGCCCGGATCGGCGACGCGAACAACCAGCCTTGATTTTTCCATGCGATCAATCAACGTGGTGATGTTCGCGCGGTTGACCAGCATCATGCGGCTTAGTTCCACCTGGGTCAGCCCGCCGCTTTCGCCGCTCTGGTTCAGCAACAACATCATCACGTTGAACTGCACATCCGTCAGGCCATGCGCCCGAAAAAACTCGTCAGCCTTCTTCTGCCCTTTGGCGGCGGTGAAGTAGATGTGGAGCAAGGCTTCGTGCGCCCGGACTTTGAAATCGTTGCGCAGGCCCAATTCTTCTTTTAGCGACATGCAGCCTCAATTAGTTGACATATATACAATATCACTAAAAGCGCTGCCCGTCAAGCCTCCGCCAGTACACCATGCTCCCGGTACGCGGAATCCAGCAGGACGTTGTAAGGGTGTGCCTGGCAATGCACGCCGGAGCACGTCAGACAGGGCCGCGTCGACCGGACGACCGCATCGCGCGCCGCTGAGCGCCAGATGTCCCGGAACCGCATCTGCGTCACGTCGCCGATACAGGCGTCCGCCTTGCCGCGCCATTTCGAACAGAGATAGACCTTGCCATCCCCCGCGATGACGGTCCCGAATGCCTGCGCATGGCATCGCGAATAAGTTTTCGTTTGGGCCGACTCGCCCGGCTCAGACTCACCCAGTTCGCCGCTGCTCACGCGAAAGTTCGCGTCCTCCAGCTCGGTGGCGCGCGCGATTTGTTCGCGAACGCTTTCCAATTTCTCTATCGCCGCATATGTACCGGTGAGCGGGTGTTGCGCCGCGCGGTATCGAATGTACGCGCACCGAATACTTTTCGCGATACGCGCGGCATCAAATATTTCGGAAACGTTCGCTTTGACAATCAGGTACGAAACGCCGACTTTACCCGGCATTCGTTTTGCAAGGCACTCCAGTCCGCGCAGCACCGTTTCGAGCGGCACATTCCCATGCGGCCGGTGGACCTTCTGATACACAGGGTCGCTCGCCGCATCCAGACTCACCCGCACCCAGTCGCAGGTGTGCGAGATGACATCGCAGCTCGTCTCGTCAAGATAACTGCCGTTTGTGACGACGCCGGTGGAGATACCGCGCGCATGCAATGCACGCACTGCTACTTCGAAATGCGGCGAGGCCATTGGTTCACCGCCGCCTATAAGTGATGCAAATCGCACGTCGAGCGCGGCCATATCGTCTATGACTTCGACAAGATGCTTCGGGCCGAGCCCCCCGCGATTAAGATGTTTTCTTGCAAGGTCGCCGCAATGCGGACACCTGTAGTTGCAGTCGGTGGTAAGGTCGAGGTCCACATGGATGGGACCGGGGTTCTCCCTGCCGAGATAGGAAGCGACGCGCTCCTGAATTGCGTCGCTCGCGAATTTCGCATCAAAATCGAAGGGATTGCTCATGGGCGATTCTGGCAACCAAGACGCGCCACCGCGCTTGCGGAACGGTACACCGCGGACTGACGCAATCGTTCCAGAGCCTGCTGATGGGGCAAATTGCGAACTGCAAACAGCGTTCTCGTGAATTGCTCCGGTGCGCCGCACAGAAAGTGCCGGTGATCCGGCGCGATCACGGAATGAAACTCGCGAATGGCCAGCGCAAGAGTCGCCTCCATCCGATCGTCTTCGGTCAGCAGCGCTTCTGCAACTTTCTCGCACAGGCGGACCGAAACGTCCTTCACCCGGTCGAAGTATTCGTCACCCAACAACGCGCCAACGTCACCTCGCGCAAAGGCCAGTGCAAACCTCGTCGCGGTGAATACATTCGCGCGCGAAGTCTCAAACGGCGCAATAAAAAAGCAATTCGGACTTGCAGGACAAAACCGCAACGGATCGGTAGGACCAAAAATTCCAAGCGAGTGCGATAACCCGGTATGGGCGACCAGATGGGTGAGGGCCGTGTCACCCGAGATGACCAAGTCGTACTCCGCGAACTCTTGAATAAACGCCGTGAGCGGCAGTTGCGGCTGTACGGATATACGCGTGTCAACCGCCGCAATTCGCTCCGCGCATTGAAATTCCCGCGCACTGTTCCCAGGAGACAACACAACATTGCCGCCGCTCTCAACGATATCAATTGCGAGTTCCTGCCACCGCGCAACAGGCCATTCCTTGTACGGCTTTGCCGCGCAGGGATGAATCAGCACACGATGCGGCCCCGTATGTCGCGGCGCCTGAGCAAGCGGCCTTTGCGCGTCGCGGACCGGCACGCCCAAGTCGTTGAACAACCCCGCAAACTTGCTGGACTCGCGCAAGGCGCTGCGACATTCCGTAAGCGGAACCTCGAAGACGTGACCGTTCGTTGCATGGAAACACCGAAACTCGGTAAGCCGCTCCCCACATGCAAACACGATAGGCGAAGCGCACTTTTCAAAGGAGTTCAACATGCCCGGAAAATAACCGAGGATGGACAGTTCATGGCGGCCAATCTCGCGCATGACCGCCGCTTCGTACTCTCTCGCATATCCACAGACGCGTGTGTTTGGCATCGGCTTCAAGGTCCAGAACTGAGGCCAGTCCGTCAGAAGCGTCACGCGCGCGTTCGGAAATTTTCGTCTGATACCCTCCACAAGCGGCACGCACATGCATCCGACACCCGCGAAGTTGGCAAGTGGTTTGGCGCGCGCCGGTCGAATCTGCCGAAGAAAATCGTTGTCCGGCGACATCTGCTTTTGCTCTGTCATTGCGCAACTACAAATATGGGTATTGCGAGCGTAGATTTCACGCCGGAACTGTCCACCACCGTAAGCACCGCATCGCCTCTCGCGTTGGCCACTTGCGTCGCGCCGGCCATGAAGGTAACGGAATGCGAAGACGCGGCCGTTTGCGAATCTTGCAGATTAAAGACAACTGGCAGATCCGATGGGATTTCGACATCTACAATGGTGAACGCATGCTGATCGCGGCGCGCAAGCGACACCGTTTCAATACCCTGCGTTCCGCGGACGATGATCGAAGCCGGTTGCACCATGAGGTTCGGCTTGCCCGTTACAACAACGTCCACTTCCGCAAGCGAAGCAGTCTGTGATTCCCCCATCAACGCGATTCTTCCCCGGACTCTCCGGTCTCCGGGAAAGGTTGCTGCAACATGGACCAGACCAGTCTCGCCGGGTTCGAGGGAAAAATGGTCAGTCGCCATGCGCAGCATGGGCGCCGCGTCTCCGATCGAAACGACCCGCCCTTCGATTCGTTGTGGCTGTGTGTTCTTGACCGAGAACACGGCTTCCGCGGCGGCTGTGCCTTCCAGCACTTCAATCTGCACCGTCTGGCGATCGCACTGAATCGCGGCCAGCACCTCCCCGGTCACGCGCGCCTGCGATACGATCTTCGAAGTCTTCAGGTCTTTGAAAAAGACCGTGGCGTGAAGATTATCAGTGGCGCGCTTGGGTCGCGCTTCAACGGTGAAGATCTGCGTCGCTCCGGAGGGTATCTCGGCTTGTGCCGGTTCAACGCGAATACATCCACAGTCCCATTGCGCGCCGATAGTGACAGGCTTGCCATCGTCGTTCTTGACACGGATCGTTTTCCGATACGCATTGCCATCCAAAACAAGCACGTCGAAGTTCACCAATGCGGGTGTCACCTGGATGCCGCCGGGCACGGCACGCTCCACGCGCGTGGTGGCGTTAAGCGCAAGCACCAGCGATGCCACGCACGCGGCCGCGAGAATTGCTCGTGTTACACGATGCATGCGATTAGTTCTCGCCACTGTTGCCGGCCAAGCGATCAATCACCACTGTTGCAAGGCTCGATGGCGGCGTGAATATATACGCCGGCAACTGCGGGTCAGTTTTTGCGGCGGTGAACCGCCAATCCGTCCGCAGTTCGTTGCCACGCGCTGCGCGAAATATCTCCACTGCGCCAACCGGCAGAAGCGGACCGGAACCATCTCTGGAAAACTCGTATTCTCTGGTTATCGCAACGCCCGAGGCCGTGTGGTACTCCTCTTTTACGCTCAAGTAGTCGTTTTCCGGCGAAAGCCACGAGCGGACAAACGCATGATCGCTGATCGGAATATCGACCACCTGGCAAGCGCTTCCCTTGAGGCTCTCCGTACGCACCAGATCGAACCCGGACGACATCAGCTCCGAGTAGGGCGTGGAATTGTACGCGCGACCAAATAGGGGCGGGCATGCGGAACCCGCGTACGGCCATTTCGTGCCGATTTCCAGGACCGCGCCGTCTTGGCGGAAGTCGAGCAGATAGTTGCGGCTACCGTCGTAGGTGTAGACGAATCCGATCCCTTCCTCTTCTTCCGTCGAAACGATCTTCACGCCATCCAGCGTGCTTGACGATTTGCGCAAGGTCGCCACCGCGACCTGCTGGTCGCGCACCCACCATTCGTACGAGTTCGTCTGGCGGTAGCTATCGCCCTTGCGCGCACCCGGCACGATGAAGCCTGCGGCTGGACCGGATATCTCGGTATCGACGCGGACATACAGCGCCGTGCCGCGTTCTTCAGATTCCCGGTTCTGGATCGATGCGAGCAACACTTGTTTTTCGAATGAGATGTCCGCGTTTGCCGCGTGCGAATAGATCGCGGCGCAAAGTGCGATGCAAAGAAGAGCGATCTGGGACAACCTGCGCATTACGGATTTTGATTGATGCATTGTGTCGGCCCCATATAGGTTGGTGCGGCATCCATCGATGTATAGGTGTACGTGGTGCAACCAGTGCCGCCAGCACACCCCGAAGTGCCGCATGTCCCTTCTACGCAAATCTTGTAAGTCGTGAAACAGGTGGTCGTGGGCGTGATTACACATTCGCCAGCGGGTTCCGTGCCGGGCTCACACGAACGCCCAGCCCACACGTCCGGTCTTGCGAAATACTCTTCGCATTGACTGACGCGTTGCAGGCAGGTGTTAACGCACAAATTGCAGACGTCGTTTGCATGCACCGCGCTGGTCGACCACATGATCGTGCCCAACAGAATTGCAAAGGCTGCGCAGATGCCTAGAAAATCTTGCCGATTCATAGCGCCTTCCTTTCTTTGGTTCAGAGTTGGAATCAATTGCCGGTTTCGCCCGTTCCTGACCATTCCGCGTGCAACTGCTTATGCAGCGCGGTGGCGGCGGGATGCGCGACGGCGCGCGGAGACTCGAATCGCATGCGCGCAATCTGAGACGCGAAGAATCGGGTCAATTCGTCTGTTTCCTCCGTGATCATGGATTGGCGCAGGGGCGTCATCCGAAATCGCGGAAGCAGTTCCGTCAACACCGGCGCGGACGTGGCCCATCGCACGAATTCCCAGGCCGCCTGCTCGCGCTCGGGTGTTGACGCCTTGATTGCAATCACCGTGCAG
>CALEZK010000416.1 GCA_937928585.1 uncultured bacterium
CACACAGCACGCCATCAACATTGCCGAGCATTTCTTCGCTGCGGGTAACTATATTAGGAATTTCACACTTGGTAGCGACTTCCTTGGTGCGCTCGGGATCGGTGCCATAAATATGCGTAACGCGCGCGTCTTCGATGCGCGGCTCGCTGGATGCCAGGTTGGTAAGGCGAGAAAACGCCTCGGCATGACTATTGTCGGATCCGATGATGCCCAGTCGAAACACGGCTGATGGTTCTCCAGCAAGATTACGATACTTCATAAACATGCCACCGCGCGCGATGCGCGGTGGCAATAGTTTCTCACGTGGATCGGGGTTACCTGGCTACGCCTTTGACTTCGATTTTGCCTTGGCTTTTGTCTTCGCCTTGGACTTCGCTTTCGCCGTCGATTTCTTCGCGGGCTTCTTCTTGTTGGGAACGCTGGAAACGTTCATGTAGAACGCCTTGCTAACTTCCAGCAGGTGACCAAGCGTCTTCTTCACTTCGTCGGTCAGTTCTATCCCGGCTTTTTGCACCTGTTCCAGGAATGCTTCCCAGTCTTTGTGCTCCCACTTGCCTTTTTGCTGCGTAACGAAATCCCCCGCCATCTTCAGCATGCTCGTCAACGAATTCTTGGACTTCATGGGTCTTATCTCCTTTCCCGGGTTCCGCGCCCTTGTATCAATTCGCAAATCGCGGCTCCGCTCCAGGGCAATTTCAGCATAGCGCAGGTTTTACCGGTTTTCAATTATTGCCCCCTTTGGCGTGTTAAAATCCTGTTATGCGAAACGCGATACGGACGATAAAGGCGGCTTGGAATCGCACCGACACCGTGGTGATGGCGAGCAATTTCGGCTCCTTCACTTTGTTCATCGGCAACTGCTGGTGGGAATCGGTTACGGTGTGCATCCTCGCGTCCGCCATTCCGATCTTTTTTCAGTGCCTGCGCGCGGTGTTTGTGCGCGATTCCCTCACGCCCGCGATCGCCTTTGGCGCGATTATCGGGGCGGGGTGGCCCATTGGCGAAGGGCTTGTAACGGCAAGCGTCGGTTGGTGGGGCGAATATCTGGCCCCTGGCCCCATGGTCTGGCACACGCCTATCTATTGCATGCTGATTGGTTGGCTTGCCTCAACGCATATCTTTTATGTGAGCCGTCGAACGGCCGAAATGGGGTTCAGTCATCGCGTGACTATCGGCAATACCGTAGTTTCGGCGGCGCTTTTGGGTGTCATTGGCGAAAACCTGTTCGTCGCTGCACGCATGTGGGTGTATCACCCTTCGGATTTGGATTGGTTCTCGGTTCCCGCGTTCGTACCCATTGCGTACGGTATCGGATACGGGATCCTGCCCCTGGTGCGACGCAGCCATGTCGTGCACGCCTCCGCCGCGGTCTGCGCGACACTACTGGTTGTCAGCGTCGGGCTCGGCTTGGCTGTTGGTTTCTTTCCCCGATAGGTCACGGGGAACCAACACGGTAGGAAGTCCCTCGCCCAGAATTTCCACCGTGATGTGATCCGGGGTTTGTTCGGTGAGCCGCACACGCACGTCCGGCGAATGTCCTGCCACTGCGGGAGGTAGAACGAACTCTTCGCCATCAGCGAGAAATGGCGCGTGGGGGAAAAAACGAAACGGATTCGCCTTTGCCGGTGAAGTCAGCACTACGCTGCCGCCGGTGTCGGACCAAGCCCTTATGGCAAGGGTCTGTTCGCCGTCCGCGTTACCGTGCAGTGGCAGCAATGAAACGTGCGGCACCGCCTCGCTGAAAGGTGTATCAAACCGAATTGCGTCCGAAAGACAGACCGGCGCTCCAAGCCTGAACTGATAGTCCGGTAGGACTCCGATTGGCGTTCCCCCAACGCTCTCGGAAGCTCGCAAGGCTTCCACCTGGAATGATTTCACCTGGACGCCGGCATCGTGCCAGGCACGCATGGAGCGCCATTGCATCGCAAAAAAAATGACCACAAACATGGTCGTTAGACTAATCATCGGCAGGCGCCATTTTGGGTTGTCCATGATGCGAAATATTACGATTACGAGGGCAAGCACGAAAAAAGCATTCGCGACGAGAAGGCGTCCGCCCCCCACCATATGGACCCAATCTACCGGGTTGGCGCGGGTCATCGCGGCAGTGAGGACCATGGAAACCAGCGCGTAGAGAAACAGTGGGCGCTGCACTTTTCGGTGGATGAGCCAGGCAACCAGGACTGCACCGACAGCGGCCCCCCAAGCGTAGGCCGTGTTCGCATGATAGGCAGCCAAGGTTTCTGGGAGAAAGCCTATGGGATACACCACCAGATAGGACGAAGCAAATGTCGGAAAAGTCACGACGCCAGCGAGAACCAAGCCTAATCCGAGTATAACCGGTGCTAAGACCAGGACAAAAACATACGCTTTGTTGAACCGGGCCTTGACCGCGACCGGGTATAGAATTGCGGCGATCAGAACAACAAAATCTTCGCGGAAAAAGACGATATGGGCACCCATAGCGGCGACCGCCAAGGCATAGCGCACGGCCCCTCCCATATGCGCAGCAAGCACGACGGCGTTCAGCACCACGAGCGCGGCAAGGCACGGAACGAGATCGGCGACGCCGCTGAGATTGTGCATGCTTTCGCTGTGAACTGGGTTGGACATGAACACGCAAGCGGCGAAGGTGCCGAACCACCAGAGTCCCTTTGCCGCGTTGTTCACGAAGTGAAATATCAACAGCATGCAGGCGTACATCAACAGACAGTTTACAAGATGGTAGCCAACCGGATTCGCGCCGAAGGCCTGTACTTCCAAGGCAAACAGTTGACGGGCGAGATTGGGCATTTCGGCGCCGGCCACCGCGAGATGGTGGAAATCGCGCCCGAGAGGATAAATCCATAGACCCCATATATATACGAGGATCAGATACGCCAGCATTGCGACGGCATCGTACGCATTCTTGTGCTGAAGGCGTAGCGCCACCAATTTTCCGGGAGTGCGTGCGGGTTCGGACATGGGCGGGAAGTCTAGCTATCGGGAGGGCATCAGGTCAATGCGACGGTAAACCGAAAGCTGAGTTGGCGCGTCTAAGGGGGTGAAGAATTCGGTTTGAATTGACAAAAACCTTACGACCGGTAGTTAGGATTTACTTGCCGTACCATGTCGCCTCCGGTATTCTTTAGCGTGGTGGACGACGCTGACTCAGGTGTACAAAGCATGTAGGAGCGTTAGCGGTTATGTGGAAGTATCGTAGTTTTGCAGTTTTGGCAGTGGCAATCGTTGTTTGCGTCGCAGTTATGCCGGTAGCGAACGCCGCGGAAGCGGCCCCGGCGGCGGAGTCGCTTCCGACTACCGCGAAAAACTTTCGCCTGGAGGATCACAACGGCGGATCGCACGAATTGTATCGCATGAAAGACGTCAAGGCCGTCGTGCTCTTTTACCAGGGCAATGGCTGCCCGATCGTGCGAAAGTCCGTTCCCGAGATAAAGGCGATCCGCGATGCATATCAATCCAAAGGCGTCGCGTTTTTCCTTATCAATGCCAACCCGTTGGATGATAAGGCGAGCATTGTTGCGGAGGCGAAGGAATTCGAAATCGACATTCCGGTCCTGATGGACACAGCGCAGTTGGTCACGCACGATCTTGGCACCAAGCGTACCGGCGAAGCCATCGTGATCGTCGGGGGAAGCTGGAAAATTGCGTATCGTGGCGCGGTTGACGACCGCTTGGACTATGGCGCGGAGCGCCCCAAGGCCAACAATACGTGGTTGCGGAATGCGCTGGACGCCGTTTTGGAAGGCAAGGACCCTGAAGTCGCTTCGACTGAGACGAAGGGTTGCCTGATTGATCTAAAAGACCCGCCAAAAAAGATTTCCTACTCGAAACATATCGCGCCGTTGTTGGCGGAAAAATGCGCGTCATGCCACGTCGAAGGGCACATCGGCCCGTTCGCGATGGACAGCTACGAGAATGTGGCCGGACGCCGGAGCATGATTCGCGAAGTCTTGATGACAAAGCGGATGCCGCCCTGGCACGCCGACCCGCACCATGGCGAATTCACCAACGACACTTCACTAACCGAATCTGAGATGCGCACGATGATTGCCTGGCTCGATGCCGAAGCGCCGCGAGGCGAAGGCAAAGACCCGCTTCTCAAGTTCGCGGTGGAAAACCCCGAGCAGATTTGGCCGCTGGGCAAACCCGACATTATCATCCCAATGGCGGAGCGTGTAGAAGTTCCAGCAGACGGCGTAGTTGACTATGTGTATCAACGCGTGCCGTACACGGGCGACGAGGACTTGTGGATCCAGGCCGCCGACGTGCTGCCGGAAGATCACACCGTGCTGCATCATGGATTGGTTTTCCTCCGCTATCCGAAACACCTTCGCCATCTCGAACCAGATAATGAAGCGGGATTGAATGGTTTCTTTGCGGGCTACGTGCCCGGCATGCTGGCGGAGCCGTATCCCAAGGGTGCGGGCAAATGGGTGCCGAAGGGCTCCGAATTCGTGTTTCAAATGCACTACACGACCACGGGCCGCGCCTCTTCAGACCAATCTAAATTGGGCCTCTACCTTACAAAAAAGAAGCCAGGACGCGAGTTCTTCACGCGCGCGGCGACGTCGATTGACCTCGAAATACCGCCAAACTCCAAGCGGACGCCAGCGGAAGCAAAGTACGCTTTCAAGCGCGACGTAATTCTTTACGAGATGGGCCCGCACATGCACTTCCGCGGAAGCGAAGTGAATTATGTCGTGAAGTATCCTGACGGCAAACTGGAAACCTTGCTGAACGTCCCGAACTACGACTTCAACTGGCAAACGATGTACCGGTTCAAGGAACCGAAACCGTTACCCGGGGGAACTGAGTTGCTCGTCACGGGCGCGTTCGACAATTCGGCTAATAATCCGAGAAACCCCGATCCGTCGAAGTGGGTATACTTCGGCGAGCAAAGCTGGGAAGAAATGTTCGTAGGCTACATCGGCTATACCAACGCTACCGATGAGCCGGAAGTGAAGGTGGTCGAAGAGCGCATTATTAATTTCGGCAAGCCCATTACTGCGGAAAGCATTCTCAACACGTACTGGCGCATTGGTCGCTGGCGCTTGAACTTCCTCCCGGACAACGTGCTTACGGTCGGGCGTTCGTTTAAAGGAACGTGGACGTTCAACGGCGACAAACTGGAATTGCGCGTTGCGGGCGACGAGTTCGATCTGAAGATCGAAGGCGACACGCTAGTGTCGGAAGACGGCCCGCTTGAGTACTTGCCGGATGGCGGACAGCGCCCGCAGGGGTCTGGGCGTCAACGGGTATCAATGAACGAGTAGATCGCGAATTACGCGCGCACTTTTTAAAAGGAATTGGCCCTGTCTCTTCGAGCGAGACAGGGCCAATTCCTTTTGTCGAAAAATGGAAATACTAGACGGGCTGCGTGTAAATGCGCTCAGGTCCGCTGAACGGATCGTACACGGTGATGCCGTCGACCCCGAAGCATGCGGTGACGGGTGCGCCCTTCCCCTGTGCTGTATATGCAAAATTGCGGCGGCAGACTTCGCGCGCGGCGTGCACAATCAATACGGAGAGGCGCCCCTCGACCGCATCGGGATATGTACCTTTTAAATCGTCGAGAGACTTGCCGAGATACTTCATCTCCGCGACTTTCTCAATGCATGCCACCAGGCTGTCCACGCCATAGCCGACGTAGGCAAGCGAGCCATCTTCCCGTTTTACATCGCGGGTGAAATGGGTGTTCCGCGTCTGAACGCCCACGCCGGATTCCGTGTAACGGAGTCCGCGATACTGCGAATCGGATTCGATCACCCCATGCGTGCCGAAGAGTTGGTTCTCTTGATTCACCGGCGCCTCGAACTCATCCGGGATGATCCAAGAGTTTATAAAATCGATACTCATGCCGTTATCGAAAGTCACTTTGACCTGAACAGCATCGAACGCGTCCATTCCGTATTCGGAGCGGAGTTTCACCTTCTGACCGACGGCGTAAAGACTGACCGGTTTAACTTTGAAATACGCGATATAGAGATCGGTCCAGTGACAGCCTACGTAACTGAAGGGATCGCTCTGCTCCGCCCATTTACGGAAGACCTTTGTAGAAATTTCGAGGGGCTCTTCCAATACCGCGCGGCCATACAATGGCGTGCCGATGCGCTTGGAGAGATCGTCGCGAATGCGCAAGTGATCGGGATCGTAGCGCTTGTGCATGTCTACGCCAACCAGTTTCCCAGCCTTTCGCGCCGCGGCGATAATGGCATCTGCTTCATTGGCATCGAGTGTCAACGGCTTCTCGGAAATGACATTTACCCCCCGCTCCAAGGCGGCGAGAATGGGCGCGGCATGCAAATGGTCTGGCGTGGCGACGGCCAGCACATCGAGATCGGGAAAATCTTTCAATAAGGACACCCACGGCTCCTCGCCGTGATAGGTCTTGAAGTGGAGTCCCGCTGGGGCATACTCGGCGAGTTTGGCCTTACCGGTCTGCTCCGTGCGCGTCGCAAGCGCTACAAATTGTACATCGATGTCGCCGAGTGCGCGGGCTTTGTCATCCAAACCGAGTCGTCCCAGCCAGGGGAGGAGGCCGTTCTGCTGAAGTTGGCTGAAGGTGCGCAGGTGCACATCGCCGCCAAACATGCCCGCCCCCACCAAACCAACGGTAATTGTGCGCTTCATCGGATGGCCTTATTCAGGTTAGCTGGCAAGCGGCATTCGAGGCTAGGTCGCTGCATCGATCAACGCTTCAGCGGCGTCAGGCTGCGGTGTTTCGGATTCAACCGCCGGCGGCGCTTCCTGCTCCGCGGGAAGGTTAATGGATATATTGAGTTTGGCGCGCGCATCCTCAACCAATTTGCGAATGAACGCAGAGCGCTTGGCTGTAAGAATTTGCGCTTCCATCTTCTCCGATAGTTCTGGCGTTAGCGTGCCCACTTCGTGTCGATTCACTTTCAGAATGTGCCAGCCGAATTGGGTCTGAAAAGGATCACTGACGTCACCAACTTTTGCGGATGCCATCCGAGCGTCGAACTCGGGAACCATCTGTCCCCTGCGCACGTTCAAGTATTCTCCACCCTTGTCTTTCGAACCGGGGTCTTCGGAGACTTCTTTTGCAACCGCTCCAAAATCTTCGCCCTTTTTAATCCGGGCGGCCGCAGCCTCAATTTTTTCTTTTGCAGCAGATAGCGCGGCAGGATCGTTGGAAGCAGGCTTAACGAGAATGTGCTGGACGTCAAATTCATCTGTCACGCCGCGTTCTTTCAACTTCTCAAACTGAATCTTGACTTCGTCCTCCGAGACGGAGAGGTCCTTGGTCTTGAGCTCTTCGAACTTCTTCATCATGAGCCGGCGCTCGGTGCTCTCGTAAACATCTTTTTGGGTGAGCCCACGCTGTTGAAGAAACTCTTCGTAGTTCGTACCGCTAGGAAGCGAAGTTTTTCTGGATTCAATTTCCGCCTTCACTTCCTCTTCCGTAACGATTGCACCGGCTTCCTTGGCGAGGATATGGCCGACGCGGTTGTTCACCAGCGAATCGACCAGTCGAAGTTTTTGTTCATGCGAAAGTTTTGCGCCCGCATTGATCTGGTCTGCGGTAGCGCCGCGCTGCCGCATTTCAACCATTCGGGTTTGGGTAACCGCGGCAAGCGCGCGGTCATACTCTTCCCGGGTAACAACTTCTGAATCTCCGATTTTTGCAACCGGATCCGCCGCATGGGCCGCCGCGCAGCAAATGGTGAGCGCAGCCACTAGCCCGCGCACACGAACGACATGAACCGACAACATGATCAATCTCCAAGTGGTGCCCGAAAGAAACCTGGCACTAGGGTAACAAATGGCGGCGGACAAGGCACGGCGCTCCTCTCAATCTAGAAATGGACGGGCTTACCGGTTTCAGCGCTTCGATAGACCGCCTCGATCAGCTCTACCGAACGCCGACCTTCCCTTCCGTCGATTTTGGGCGCGCGGTTTTCGCTGATGGACTCGATAAAATCGGTGATCTGCCGGCGGTGCCCTTCACTCTTAAGCCCCTTGATGGGGTCGCTTGCACCGGACCCGAGCGTTGATCCTTTTTCGATGCCTGCGAGAATCGCTGCGTCCTCAGGACGTTCATCCTTAAACTTCCAGAATACGAGTTCGCCGTCTTCCAGCACCGCGCTTCCTTCGGTTCCGTGAACTTCAACGCGTGCCGGATGTCCCGGCCAGATCGCGGTACTGCCTTCAATTACGCCCATGGCGCCGCTCTCAAACTGAATCATCGCGCACGCCAGATCTTCAACCTCGATGCCGGTATGGCCGACCAATGCCGTATGCGCGGTCACCGATTTCACCGCACCGAAATACCACAGGAGCAGGTCAATTTGGTGAATGCCTTGATTCATCAGGCAGCCGCCACCGTCCAGCTTGCGCGTTCCGCGCCATTTGCCGCTGTCGTAATATTCCTGCGAGCGATACCATTTGATATACGCATCACCGAGCACGGGTTTTCCGAAACGGCCCTCATCCAGCGCGCGGCGAATATGCGCGGGGCCATCCGCAAACCTGTACTGAAAAATGCAGCCGAGACGCACGCCTGCCTTGTCGACTGCGGCAATAAGCTTGGTGATGCGTTCGCTATTCACTTCCAATGGTTTCTCCGCGAGAATGTGTTTTCCGGCGGCAGCGCAGGCTTCAGCAATTTCAAGACGCATGCCGCTGGGAACGCAAAGACTGACGGCATGGATATCGTCACGTTTCAGCATTTCGGTGTAGTCGGTGTATACATCTGCGCCATATTTGTCGGCCAAGGCCCGAGCATTTTTCTCGACGACGTCCGACACCGCAATGAGTTTTCCCGAAGGAATTCCGCTGATCGCCTCTGCGTGAATGGGCGCGATAACGCCGCAACCGATGATTCCAAGTCCAACCGTAGACATACTGTATCTCCAATAAAAAAGTGCCGCGCCTTGGCTGCGGCACTCGCCAATCGCCGTACATGACGAACTTCGGACTATTTGCCCGAGCCGCGTTGAATCGCTTTCCCCCCCGCTTCCACGTCTTTACCGACACCCCGAACGGTGTTGCAACCGGAACCGGCTGCCAGTACCACGACCGCGACCAAAACGAGTGCTGCGAGTGAACGGCGCAACATAGGGAAATCCTCCGATTCGGGTGAAAGTTGGCTGGTAGTGTAAAACCCGGACGCTGGCGCGTCAAGTGTCCGGCGTCAATCGAATAGACTTTACGGTGTGGACCAGGTGGACCACGTTTTCGAAGGGTGTTTCGCGCAGGAGACCGTGGCTCAGGTTGAAGATATGGCCCCGGTGACCGCCTGCCTCGACGCAGACACGGGCGGCGTCTGCAATTGCCTCGGGGGAACCATGCACGAGTAGTGTATTGTCGAGATTGCCCTGTAAAACAGTCTGTTGACCCAGACTTTCGCGCGCTTCTTGTATGCCGATGCGCTCGGATAAGCTCAGAATGCTTGCGCCAGACTGGCGGAGCAAATCGGCGTTCGTCCACGCGCGCGCAAAGATGATCGTAGGGACAGAATTCTTGAGTGCATCAAAGATCGGTTGCTGGTAGGGCAATGCCCATTCCTTGTAGAACTCCGGCGTTATCAGATTGGCAGCCGACTCGAACAATTGAACCGCTGCGGCGCCCGCGGCAATCTGCAGTTTGAGATAATCGATTGTCATGGCTGTCAACTTGTCGAGCACGCGACGCGCAACGTCCGGGTAATCTCGAATAAGCCGCATGACGCGATCGGCCCGGGTCCCAAAACTCCCCTCCTCGGCGATGAACGTCAGTAGCGTGAAAGGCGCGCCCGCAAACCCCAGAACGGGCAATTCCCCAGCCAGCGATTCACGCACCAGGCGAAACGTCTCGGGAATGAAAGGCAATTCAGTTGCCACGTCAAAAGTATGCAGCCGATCGAGATCGAAGGCATCACGAATTGGATCGATCAGCATAGGACCGGGCGAAAAAACGAACTCGGCACCCATGGGCGCAAGGGGCGTCAAGATATCCTGAAAATAGATAATCGCATCGACGCCAATACGTTTCGGAAGCAGCGAAATCTGCGCAGCCAATTGAGGATGGCGGAACAGATCATGGAGCGACAGGTGCGATTCCGCTTTGACGCGGTTGTACTCCGGGTCGGTTCGACCAGCTTGGCGCATCAGCCAGATAGGGGTGCGCTCGGTTCGCTCGCCTCGCGCGGCGCGAATGAATAAATCACACTTCGTGGAAGTTGATGCGTTCAAGTCAATTTACCTGGTCTTCCAATTCAAAAACGCACCTAAAGTGGAGTGCGGTAGCTGCGCCACCGCTTTCGCTCCCAATGCGCTGCGTAAAAGTTCTCAGATTGATCCCGAGATTGTCGCAAGCCAAAGCACCAGCCCGCAATCGTTTTGTTGGCGCAATCCATACGATACGCGCCGTTAACCGCGGAGCCGTCGGAATCAGTCGCTTGCGCGCCGCGTGAGAATCGCCGTCGCTGCGCCCACTACCATGACCCCGACCCATAGCCGCATATCGGCCAAGGCGCCGGACAATGGGTACATTTGAGTGTAGTTGGCAAGAAACCCCACGATACCAATCGCGCAAACAATGAGCCCAGCAAGCGTCATGGCGATACCCTCCGTCCCGCTTGCGTCAAGTATATTGCCGCGGTGCGGTCGCTTCAATGGAAACGACAAGCGAGCGCGGGGTATCGTATTTCCTTGGATTACCGCCGGGAGTAGTAGATTCGTGAAGTCATATCAATTCCTCGTGTTCTTTGCGTTGGCGTCAGCCCATGCGCACGCCTTTGTCGCCACCAATAATCAGGAGGCGGTAAACGTCCGCATTCACCCAGACGACCCGCGAAAAGCAATCGTGAAGGGGGCCACGTACACAATGGTCGTGGACAGCGCCAATGGTTGGATCGAAAAGTTTACGGCGGGTGGAGAAGAACTCATTGGCGAGCACCCGCTTTGCCCGATTATCAATTCGGGAAAAGTAAACGGTCCTGGACGAATTGAGATTGTTCAAACGGGCAGTGCCGTTTGTGAACTCCGCATTACTGATCTTTGGTGGACCGATCTCGACGCGGAAATTCAGATCGTCCTAAATTGCTTCAAGACGCGCGTCAATGCGGAGGTGCGGGTTGACGTGCGCGGTGCTTCGCGCGATTTCGCGTTGGGTTGGTACGGAAGCGCGACGTATGCAATGCACCTGATCCAGCAGCCAGGGGAGATTGATGAGAAGGCCTCGTTTCAGGGGCGCAACCCCTCCAGCGTAGTTACGATTGCGCCGCCGGAGATTCAGTTCGGCATGGCCCGCAAATCGGCAGCTTGGCTCAAGCCACCGCTGCGCATCAGCACGAACTACGGCTATGAAGCAGACTTCAGAGGAACTCGAACGGCGGGTATTACGATTCTGGCACAGGATTCGCATGAAGCACTCAAAACCGCGGTGCTTGCCGAAGGCGGGTATCGAAACGCTGCGATTAAAGTTGATGCCGGCACGTATCAAGGATATCTTGGCAATTCGGGCTGCTTTGATATCGCCTTGAACGCGCCCATATCAAAGCCAGTACGCATCAGTGTAGTAAATCCGCTGGAAAAGGCGAATGTCACGACTGCCAGCGACTACTACTTTCGCGTGCGAGGCGCAGGAGCGCCGTTCTCGGTGTGTGATGCCTCAGGATTCCCCCTGCCTGTCTCGGTGCAGCAGTCAATGCGCAACCAAGAGTCCTGGTTCTCCCTTCCAGTCACGCCGGGGGAACAGCAAACAATCGTATTACTTCCACATGGAAAAACTTCAATAAAACTGAAAACCGACGGTGCAGCCCTTGCCACGGAAAGAAACGGCCTCCCGTCGTTTCGATATCTCCTGCACGACCGCTTATATCCGCAATCGAGTGGTTTCGTTATCCTGCCGCAGGCGAAAACTGACTACATTACCGCAGCACGGTACCAAACGGATTCGGGTTGGTTGAAACACCGGCTGAACGAGACCGGCCAGTATCTCGATTCACCTTTGCTGACTAACATTGGCGCAACGTACGAATCTCAAGATGGCCAGTTGATGACTACGCTCGAAGTCTTTGAACCCGCACAAAGCGATGCGACGCGCACGTACATCAAGTTCGTTGTGGAGGCGCGAGACACTGTAGTCTTTGCCGGCGATAGCGCGCGCAGCCTTCGTTTGTTTGAGGCGCGCGGCGCGGCGTGGGGCTCGGTCACATTCGTAGACGAATCCGATACGATACAGCAAGAAATGATTACGCCGGGAGAGTGGACACTGGAAGGTCAGACGCTGGCGCCTTCCGCGCCGTTTGTGGCGGCGATGACTGGCGAAGGCGATGGAATCGGATGGCTCATTAATCGCGTTACGGGAACAATTGGCGGTCAACCCCTGTCTCAATTGGCTTTGAGCGCAGCCGATGAGGGCGGTGAACCAACAGTCTTCCTCACTGTACCGGGAATTACAGAACTCACCAAAGGCGACCGCATCGAAGCGCATTTGTTCATC
>CALEZK010000417.1 GCA_937928585.1 uncultured bacterium
CGGGAATGGCAGCCATCAGAGAGGTAAAGAACAAGCGTCCGGACTTGCTGATTGTGGATGACGTGCTTCCCGACTTGGGCGGTCAGGCAATTATCCAGGGACTCCAAAGCGAATTAGAAGGTACTTTGCTTCCGATTCTGTTGCTGACCGAGGAGGATCGAATCCGGCCGGCTGACGACTTGCTTGCGCCTTTGATGTTATATTCCGCCCTTCAAAAGCCTTTCTCATTGGATGAATTCGAACTGGCCATCGCGAATTCCCTGGCAATCGAACCCACCGCAACCGCTAGTAGCGCCGGGCCGTTGCGAAAACGAAAGTCTCGAACAAACCATGTCTTGGTAATGAGCCAGGATCAGGACCTTCAGGAGTGGGTCGCAACCGCGCTTCGAACACGAAAATTTCGTTGCTCACTCGCGTCTACTGCTTCAGAAGCCCAGATGAATGCAAAGGCAAGCGCCCCCCAATTCGTGCTTGTCGAGCCGGAAACAGCGGGTGCGCAGTCAGCGGAATTGCTTGAATGTGCCCACCAATTGTCAGCAGAATATGGAGCACAAGTCGTTGTCTTGACAACAAACCCAGGGGTCAACGGCGACCATGCAAGTTCAAAAATAATACGAATTCCGTGCTCGGCAAGAGAGCTTGTGGAATCGCTTTCAATTTCGTCGCCGGTCATGGCATAATACGGCCCAGACGTATACAACCTGTTGAGGGTTAGCCGTGAACTCTATACTATCTATAGTAGTTTTTGCCGGATCTGTCCTATCTCAGACTCCGGTTGTGTCCGCAGCGCCATTGAATTGTTCAAACTATATTACGGTCATCGCGGAAAATGGTCTGGTGGTTTCGGAAATGAACCCGGACGTGCCGCATGCGCCGGCAAGCATGATCAAGCTCATGCTAACACTGATGGTTGCGGAAGGGCTGGAGAATGGGCTTTGGACGCCGGAACAGCCGATCACGGTATCGGCGCTGGCGCAGTCCATGGGAGGCACCCAGGTTCATCTCAAAGCGGGCGAAGTCCACACACTGGAATCCATGATGCATGCCGTCTCGGTGGCATCGGCGAACGATGCGGCATTCGCAGTCGCGGAAGCGCTTTGGGGCAGCGAAGAGAATTACCTTGTTGCGGCGAATGCCCGCGCAAAAGAGCTTGGTATGCTGGATACCGTGGTTCGCAGCGTTCACGGCCTTCCACCGAGCGCTGGCGAACTACACGACGAAACAACCGCACGCGATCTTGCCATTCTCGCGTGCCTATGTGTGAAGAACGAAACAGTCATGCGCTGGTCGGGTCAGCAGGAACTTATATTTCGCCCAGGCGAAGCCCCAAAACAAAATACGAACAAATTGTTGCTTCGGCTGCCTGGTTGCGACGGTCTGAAGACCGGGTATACCCGAGCCGCGGGGTTCTGCCTGACAGCAACGGCCGTACGAAATGACCTTCGACTGATTACCGTGGTCATGGGATGTCCAAGGTTGTCTGACCGTTTTGAGGTTACGGCACGACTCTTGGAAGAGGGATTTGCGACGGTTCGAAGGGTGAAGCTGCTGGCGACGGACACCTTGTTAGAGCCGTCGATTCCGGTGCGCAACGCAAAACAGAATACCCTTCGGCTCGCTCCGGAAACCGACGTTTGGATCACCGCGAAGTCAACCGACTTTCCCCAGATGACCTTCGAGACGACAACGCCAAAGCTGCTTCAAGCGCCCTTATCAGAAGGCGATACGGTTGGATCGGTAAAAGTAAAACTGGCGGGTCAGATCATAGGAGAGGCGCCATTGCGCGTGCCGGTGAAGGTTGAGGAACCGACCCTATATTGGAAACTCACTCATCGTGTCGCTGGACGAGTAGGCGAATCCCAGGTGGAACAAGGCGGCTAGCCTGCCGCCCGAAGCTTTGCAATGGCCTCGGAATAGGGGGGATTCTGGTAAACGGATGAACCCGCAACCAACACGTTAGCACCAGCTTCTATCACTTGCTTAGCGGTTTTTGCGTCAATTCCGCCATCGACTTCCAGGTCTCGATCGCCGATCATCGCGCGGATGTACTGAATTTTGCGAAGCATCTCAGGGATGAATTTCTGCCCGCCAAAACCGGGATTCACTGTCATAACCAACACCATGTCAACCGCGTTAACCACGAATTCGATGTCGTCATGGGGCGTTCCAGGGTTCAGAACAATACCCGCTTTGCACCCCAGATCCTTTATCTGCGAGATGATGCGGTGCGGGTGGTTGGCCGCTTCGATGTGAAACGAAATGATATCGGCCCCTGCATCCGCGAAGGCGGGGACGTATTCCGCGGGATCGGTGATCATGAGGTGCACGTCCATCGGCACCGTACAGTGTTGCCGTAGCGCGGATACAACCGGCGGGCCGATGGTGATGTTTGGGGTAAAGTGGCCGTCCATAACATCAACGTGGATCATGTCCGCACCAGCGTCGATTACCGCTTTTACTTCTTCGCCCAGTCGCGAAAAATCAGACGCCAAAATAGACGGAGCAATCTTGATAGTAGGGCTCAACCTCTTTTTCCCTTCTAAAAATCCGTGACGCGGGGAGTTGGATTGCCGTCGGAGTAGTAATACCGACGGGTCAGTTTTCCATCGAGAAAAACTTCAAATGTCATCTCGTCGACGTAGCGGATCGAGACGCGCACGGTAGCACCCGGGGGTACTTTGCCCGAACCACCTGCTTGGGGAAACGCTGCGCTGCGCGATCCGTCCCTGCCAATTGTGAAGATCTCGACATTGCGATCTTCAAAACCTTGTGGAACCGGATAGCGCAATTCCACCCGATGCTCGACTTCGTCGATTACTGTTTCGCTGGACTTCACGTTAACGGCAACTTTTTCGCCGGGGACCATTTCGCTGCCAGCTTCAGGGAATTGTTTTAGCACTATGTCGACAGGGGCGTTGGCAGTGGTATCCGGCACGATTCTCAGTTGAAGCCCAATATCTGTTATGCGCTTACGCGCCTCTTTGAGTGGAAGATCTTTCAAATCGGGAACAAGAACGCGGACACCACGAATGGCCCCCTGACTCAGCAAAAGCGATACAACGCTGTTGGACGCAACTTCCATGTTCGGCGGTGGATACTGGGATATGACGGTTTCTTCAGGCAAATTGCTCGGAATTCGAGACACGGAGCTGGCGATGCCCAAGCTCGCCGCAGTCAAGCGCTCTCTGGCTTCTGATTCGAGCAGGTTGACGA